>DQVJ01000068.1 GCA_015661795.1 Sulfurovum sp. | reverse complement strand
TTCATGGAGCTGGTGAAGGGACTCGAACCCCCGACCTGCTGATTACAAATCAGCTGCTCTAGCCAGCTGAGCTACACCAGCACCATCATTAAAAGTTATTCACTTAAAATGGACGGGAATTATAGACAAATACATAGGCATTGTCAAGTGTTTTATTAAAAAAATCAAAAATTTCTTCTTTTTTAGTATTTTTTACTAAAATACCATACATTAATTCTGATGAAGAAGGCAATATTGTATGAAAATCTTACTCGCACCTAGTGAAACTAAAAAATCAGGCGGAGAACTCTCGTTTAATCCAAGAAATTTACTTTTTGAATCATTGACACCTCATCGTATCAAGCTCTTACATGCCTATACCAATATCATACAACGAGGAGATATTAGTGTACTTTCAAGAATGTTTGGTATCAAAAAAGAAACTGAGATTCTCAAATATAAAAAAGATATTATTCATGAACTTACTATGAAATCCATAGAACGGTATACAGGCGTTGCCTTTGACTATCTAGACTACGTACACTTGAGTACAGCTGCACAAAACTTCATCGATGAAAATGTCATCCTCTTTTCTAATCTTTTTGGACCGATTAAAGCTTCTGATCTTATTCCTGAATATAAACTCAAACAAGGAGAACCTGTAGGAGATATAAAACCTGAAAAATTCTACCATGAACACTCCGCATATCTTGTGGAAGAGTATCTTAAAGATGATGAGATATTAGACTTGCGTGCAGGATTTTATAACAAATTCTACAAACCTTCCCGACCATACACCACACTTAAGTTTATAAAAGAGGGGAAAGTGGTGAGCCATTGGGCAAAAGCATACAGAGGTATTGTCTTACATGAGATTGCAAAAGCACAGATAACGACCCTAGAAGAGTTTATGAAAATAAATATTGAAAAACTTACTATAGAAGAGAGTATAGTCAAAGGGGTTCATACTGAAGTCATATATAGTATCTCTTAAAACTAAAGTAGCAATCATACATTATTTAGATAATGTATATCAAAAATAAACTATAATGATAAAAACATTTAAGGAACCCTTCATGCGTTTACCCTCTGATGAAAATCTTTACAAACTACTTGTTTTTTTACTCATGCTTATGGTTGCCCTTGGCATCTTTTTTGATACGGACTATAATTAATGGCAAAAGTATTTGAAATGGGGGCGAACTTTGAGGATGGTTGGTCTTCTGACAACAAAAGCAAACCTTCTAAAACTGTTGATCTGGAAATAAGATCACCAAACAAACATCAACTCTATTGCGCCAAAGAAAAAAGAAGAGGGAAGATAGTCACCATTGTCAAACCATTTTATTTACATAGAAATGACCTACAATTACTGATGAGAGAAGTAAAGAAGAAGCTAGGGACAGGGGGAACAGTAAAAGAAGACAGCCTAGAGTTTCAAGGTGATATACCCAAGCAGGTACAAAAACATTTAGAATCTATGGGCTATCCCTTTAAAAACTAATCTCTATCCGGTCTTTCTCCTTCAGGGAGTTTACACAGGTCTGCTTCATCAAACATCTCTACTTTAGGAATAACTATTGCAACAAGTGCTACCATGATGCCAAAGATAAGCACAACCATATGCTCATTACCAGGGAAAAACTCTGGTAACGTAAGGCTCCCCGAACTCTCACCCATGAGTGGTTTAAAAATATCATCATAAAAAAGTGTAAATACAAGTCCTCCCAGTAATCCACCAATTGCACCAACCAATACATCTATACGTCCTTCAGCGATAGACACGGGACCTGTACCAGGGCACTTGCCTAGAATTGCCATAGAAATACCAAAGAGTATTCCTCCAAGAATCAGCCCTTGCCAAATAATCGGTTTAATATGATAATGTGCACCACCTGCTTCAACCATAAAATACAATCCAATACTTGTAAGTCCTACGGTTAAAAAAAGCATCTTTGGGACAATTGTGTCTTTAAGCATGGCAAATCCCGCAATTTTTTCAAATTTATCTACCCTTGTATACTGAATAATCCCTCCAAAAATAACACCTATGAGAAATACCAATACTAAAGAGCCATGTCCCTGATGAATGACACTTTCAAACATCTGAGCGATACGAGAGGGTAAATCTTCTCCTGCTGTTTTAACGATAATGTCCATTAGTCCTCCTTCGTATGATAAAATAACTTACCCGTGATGACTAAAACAACCATTACCACCGTCCCAAAAATCATTGCAGAAATGGCCATTTGGCTCATGCCTGACATAAAGTGACCAGAGGTACAACCTCCCGCTAGTCTAGCACCAATAATCATAACAAAACCGGAAAAAAAACTCCACAGAAGCCTTGAGAGAACAGAATTGTTTTTATATTTTTTCCATCCTGTTGGGATGAGTGAGAAGCGGAAAGTTTTAGTTAAAAACACAGAAGTGATAAATCCTCCAAATAAAACACCAAAAAGCATAACACCTTCCCATGCTCCTGAGTTTTTTATCTCTTTAAGATAGGTATATTTTTCTGGATCAAGATCAAAAAGTATCCCTGCAAAATAGGGCACATATGTTGATGCGCCTATAGGTCTGTCTGCACCAAAAACAGAAAAAGTCATCAATAGTAAACCAGACATTAATATAGCACCCATCCACCATGGTAATCTATGCACAATATATCCTTTTATTAATTTTGTAACATTATAACAAATATAATACAAAATGAATAAAATAATTATATTTAAATACTTGATGATGATAAACAGTTTTTTTTATTTTCCTATAGCCAATGCATATAAAACCATCTCATCATTTCCTACAAATTCATTTACTTCATCATCATAATAGGCACCTATACCAGAACACCCTATGCCTAGATATAAAGATACTACGTACAACCTATGTCCTATGATGCCTGCTTTCTGATACAGTGCCTGATAGTTTTTACCCTTGGATGTTAAAAAGAATGCCATGGCTCCCTGCTGTGAAAGTGAATATTGTTCTAAACTCAAATATCCTGCCTGTTTGGCAAAATCTCCATAAGAGATATAAGTACCATCTTTATAAAGCCCTAAAGGCATATTGAGTACACGATTGAGCACAATATATACAGAGACTTCTTCATCACAATCAGAAGGAATAGGTTGCTGTATAACCTCCATTATATAGTTAAACTGCCCTTTGGTGATAGCACCTTCACTAAAACCTCGTTGTGAACGACGGGTAAAAAGTGTCTCTCTTAACTTTGTTGTATTATAGGTAAATTTAGGCTCCTCTATCTGGCTTTTACAGCCTTTTAGCACTAATGTTTCTGCATAAGCTTGTTCTATCAATTCATTTTTCTCAAAACTACGGCTACCGTCCACATAAGGGAGTTCAAACTCTATAGGGTTTATTGTGGTGTTGTTTACAGGCATTCCCATCGTAGCCCCTGCTAAAAACCATTCGCGGTCTTCAAATCCAAACATACGATTGAGTTTTTCTCTTTGAATATGATAATTCATCTGCACTGAAAAAGGTTTAAGTAGTGCAGCTGCTTCTATACTTCCTAACAAATGCCCTGCATCCAACAAACAGTATCGAAACGCGCGGTTTTTATATTTCCAAGATGACCTGTAGTAAATAGCTGATACCAAAAACAAATATCCCTGCATAGCTGTTGCAAAACCAAAGTAAGGTTCTAACCCTTCCTCTTGCGTAATATTTTGCAGTAAAGTTAAGGAAGAAGAGCTCACTTCATAATGATAAATACCATCTTTTATCCCTTCAACGTCACGGACTTGAAAATAAAGTTCGTTGGGATATAAAGCTCCAGCACTTGGATTGATTCGTAAATAATATTCGCCACTGGGATAAGATTTTTTAGCAGTTAATCCCGCAATGTGATATAAAAAGTTATCTTCTTTTCTTTCTAAGTCCAATTTTACTTTTTTATAACTGTCTGGATAATTTTTATAGGTACTAGGCTGGTCTTCCCACTCTATACGGTTGGGATTGGTTCGTACAGAATTGTAAGAGTGTTTTGTAGTAGCATGATACCAAAACATTAAATAAGTATCTCACTATGTTTTTGTTTTAAAGCTTCTATTTTTTCTTCACATAACTTAAACAAATCATAATATTCTATTTCCTCTAGACATAAATGTTTATGGCGTTCATAAGAAGCCAATACTTTTTTAGCTTTTTCCTTTACATTTTTTCTATCCCGTTTAATATGTTCAAAAGTAATGGCTGCATTTATGTAACCTTTTGCAAGATTTGCCAAAGGATGCTTTTTCAGCCGTAAAGGATGCCATGCCTCTTCCATTACTTCATGTGCTTCAAAGTATGCTTCTTCCTCTAAAAGTTTTAAGTACTCTATTAAAGCACCTTCTAAATCATCATTCATCGTGAGCATTATTGTACTACCTTATTTATTTTCTCAATGAGTTTTGTAATGTTTATATTCTTCGCAAAACACATTGTACTTTTACATGCAAGATACTCATCACTCTCTTGAATCCTACTTAAAATAAACGGGTATTTCACTTTATCTAACTGGCTTTTGGCGATACGTAACTTTTCCTCCTTTGCATGTATCATAATATCTCCCGTCTTTAAACGTAAGAAAACATGTACCAACTTAGGTGCATATACAGGATCTTTTTCTAACACAGCTCCTAGGTTCATAATTGTTTCGTTGACTATATCAATATATGTTAAGTCTTCTGTTAATGAAGCTATACGCAATAAATTTTCTAACATTAATGACAAAGCAGAAGTATAATACCTATCATCAAAATCTGCATATACTTCTATGCCGTCATCACTTAAATACCAGCGTTTCTTTCTATAAAATTTTTTCAGCCCTTCTTGTGTAAAGACTCTTATTAGTGCCAAATATTTTTCACTATAAGTTCTGTCATATGCTATAATGAGTGCATCTATCAAGAAAGCATAATCTTCTAGCAATGCTTTCTGTGTAGGGCTTTTTCCTAAAAATACTTGATGGTATAGCACATTCTTTTTATACATCATAGCTAACAATACATCAAGTCGTTTCACTGCAATCCTAAGATATTTTCCATCGATTTTTGATGCACTAAACAAAGATTTAATCATCATTGCATTCCATGCTGTAATAATCTTTTTATCTCTAAAAGGATAGGTACGTTTACTACGTATATCTTGTAGGTATTTTTTGAGTTCTTCTGTCCGTGTAGGTATATACTCATTGGTAATATGCGTATGAGAGAAATCTCCATCAATGTTTCCATCCTCCTCTATTCCTAAGTATGCCAAAACGCCCTCAATCTCTTTTGATTTCCA
>DQVJ01000083.1 GCA_015661795.1 Sulfurovum sp. | reverse complement strand
TAGATGACATCGACACTTTTAATCACACAAATTGTACTTGCAATTGCAATAACAATTGCAGTACTCCTACAAAAAAGCTCAAGTATAGGACTTGGAGCATACAGTGGGAGTAATGAATCTGTATTTGGGTCAAAAGGGCCAACAGGATTTCTTGCAAAACTTACATTTACTCTGGCATTTCTTTTTATTGTAAATACTTTAGCCTTAGGGTATTTCTACACAACCGTAAACTCTGCTTCAGTAACTGACAACATTGTGCCAGCGAACAATGCTGCTGTTCCTGCTGCACCTATAAATACAAAAAGCGAAACACCTGCTGCTCCTACCCCTCCCACTACAAAATAATATTTAAAATCAAGAAGTCTTCTCTTCTTGATGCCTTTAGATAGCTCTACATTCATATCAACTCAATACCAAACAAGGTAAAAAAGGGTAAAATTCACACAAATATTTCCTAGGAGAACCCTTATGTTAAATGAAATTTTTGAACAAACATCAGAAAATATGGATAAAAGTATCCAAGCGTTAAAAAGAGACTTCTCAACACTCAGAACCGGAAAAGTTACAACAGGTATTGTAGATAATATTAAAGTAGACTACTATGGTACTATGACTGCCCTTACCCAAGTTGGAAATGTCATTGCAACGGATGCCACTACTATTAGTATTACTCCATGGGAAAAAACTTTACTGCCAGTGATTGAAAAAGCTATTCAAGAAGCTAATATTGGTGTAAACCCAAACAATGATGGAGATTTTATTAAACTCTTTTTCCCTCCTATGACTTCTGAGCAAAGACAAGAGATTGTAAAACAAGCAAAAGGTATGGTTGAGCATGCCAAAGTATCTATTAGAAATGTTAGAAAAGATGGCAATGACAAAATTAAAAAACTTGAAAAAGCGAAAGAGGTTAGTGAAGATGAGTCCAAAAAAGCACACGATCACATACAAAAACTAACAGACGAACATATCTCTAAAGTAGATGAAGCTTTTAAAATCAAAGAAGCTGATATTTTAAAGGTTTAACCATGAATATTGAACAGGTATATAAAGATGCTGATGCACTCCTTGAAGGGCACTTTCTTTTGGCAAGTGGGAATCACTCAAGTAGATATCTTCAAAGTGCTAAAGTACTAGAATACCCAAAAAAAGCTGCTCTACTTACAGATGCTCTTGCTACAATGATTAAGCAAAGTGGCATAGATGTGGATACAGTATGTGCGCCTGCTCTTGGTGGAGTATTGGCTGGATATGAGCTTGCGCGTTCACTAGATGTACGTTCTATTTTTGTTGAAAAAAAAGAAGGTGGGATGGAATTACGTCGTGGCTTTGAAGTAGCTCAAGGTGAAAAAATTATTATTTGTGAAGATATCATTACTACAGGAGGTTCTGCATTGAAAGCTGCTGAAGCTATAGAAGCATTAGGTGGGAAAGTAGTTGCTTTTGCTTCGCTTGCAAATAGAGGGTTTTGTAAACGTGTAGGAGGGAATGATACAGTGAAAAAAGAATGTGCCCTGCCTGATGGTATACCACTGTTTGCACTTGCTGATTTTACATTTGAAATGTATGCACCTAATGACTGTCCTCTTTGTAAAGAGGGTAAATCTAAAGCAGTGAAGCCAGGAAGCAAAAGCTAAACACTTTTCTTTCTAGCCTACTCTCCAAACCACTGCACATAGCTCGACATCTACATCTGTCTTGCGTGGTTTTATTATAAATGATTCTATCTCACAATTGTCTACATTATATTTTTCATTGAGACTATCAATGGTCTCTTCAAATTCATACCCTAATGCTTCAATAGCTTCCTCTATCGTGTTCAATCTCTCTTCTGCTCTTGACATATCACCACGCTCTTTTAGGATATTACTTCCCTTTTTAATAGCTCGTCCTATGCTCGTTGAACTCCGTCGTCCAAGAAGTGCTCCTAAAACAGCAATACCCGTTTCAATAATCGATGAAGTAGAATCTGAAACTTCCTTTTCTACCCGCTCTTTAGCCCGACTAAGTCTGTCTAGTAAAGTTTTTTCTTTTTTTTCATAGCGTACTTGCAGTTTCTCTATTTCACGCTCTTTTTTATCATTCAGAATATCTTGTATTCTTACTCGAAAATCTACTTCTGACTCATTGACTCTAGATTCAAGTTTAGGAGATATACAACGCAGTAACTCAATTTTTTCTTCTCTATAAAGGAACTCTTTAAGTTCGCGTATAGACTTTTTTAATCCTCTGTCTTCTAATACTATCTTTGGTAAGACTTGAAACTGAGCTTGACTAGGTACGCTGTGAGGGTATTTCTCAAAATCCTCTTCTTCTCTTGCTGCTTCCCAATTTATACTCTGTGCATTAGTATCTAAAGATAACGATAGATATCGCTCTCTCTCTTCATCTATCCCTTTACGCTGATTGTAAAAATGTACTTTGGCTTTAGCTCCAAGTGTAGCTATGAATTCATTGATACCACTTGCATCAGGTTCAAAATATTGTGGAATCGAGTCATCTATATGCTGAAAACTCCCTAAGTGACTCTTTTGCTCTAACATTACATCAACACTTTTTACTTCAATGCTTTGTCTGTTTTTTTGTTCTTTCATCAGTGTTGAAATCTCATTTTTTTTGAGAGGTCCCTTAAGATATGAGAGTACCCAACGTGTTGAAAATAACCGAATATCTTCTAAATGTGCTGACCTGAGGAAAAATGTTCTTTTTTTAAGATTTGCCAATAATTTTTTTATTTCACTCTTGCTGTAACTTGCACCGACCTTCCCCCCTAGCCCACTTATCACACGGTCAATATCTTGACTGGTCTGTAGTCTGCCTATAAACCATGTTCCAATGTTAGAAAGCCCTTTATAGTCCAAATCTACAGGATTTTGAGTGCTTAAGACTACCCCAACTCCAAAGGCTCTTGCTTGTTTAAGCAAGAGTAGCATAGGTTCTTTACTAGGTGGATTTTTAGTCGGAGGAAAGAAACCATATATTTCATCCATATAAAGCAAGGTTTTTAGTGCAGACGTTCCACTTTGTCTACGCATCCATGCAATATATTTATTTAATAAAAGTGTCACAAAAAACATACGTTCATCATCATTCAAGTGAGAAATAGAAAAAATTGCAATTTGTGCTTTCCCATTTTCATCATAGAGTAATTTTTGAATATCCAAATTATCACCTTGCATCCAAAGAGAAAAAGATGGACTTGCTAGTAATGCATTAAATTTTGTTGCCAATTTAAAACGAGTATCTTTTGGATAAAAATCATCTAAAGGGAGTACCCCTATTTTTTTAAATGATGGTGTGATAATCTTACCTATAAGCCCTTCAATATTAATATCTTCATCATTTAGCCATGCTTTTGTAATAATCTGTGCGAGCAATATATATTCTTTTGACTCCAAAGGATCAGCGACTATACCTACCAAAGAGAGTAATGACACCGTCGTACTTTTTAAATAGGACGTAAATGTATCACTGTCTTCCATCACTTCCACAGGTGGGACTTCAAGGGAGGACATCACATTGATACTCACACCAGCAGATGAACCAGGGGTATAAATCGTTTTTGATACCATTTGAAGCTTTGCAGCACGCTCACTATTTTGACCCCATGACTCTATGCCTTCTTCCCACATATTAGAGATTTGTTCCGCATATGCTAAGGGATTTTTTTCTTTAGCAATCGCTTCATCTTTCACCCAAGGTTCAAAAACTTTAGCCGAAAAAGTGGAATCAACCAAACATAGGTTTCCCATATCTCCTTTAGGATCTATCACAATAGTAGGAATATTATCAATAGCTGCTTCTTCAATGATACTAACACCTAAACCTGTTTTACCAGAACCTGTCATCCCTATAATAGCTGCATGGGTTGTAAAATTTTTATTTTTTAGCAATGTCAATGCTTCACTGGCGTCCATAGTTGCCTTATCTACATCTTTACCTAGATAAAATAATCCTAGCTTTTCATATATTTCTTGCATCTTTTATCCTTTTATTTTACAAGCTTTGGAGGAGAGGTCCCCGGATTTGCTTTACCTGGGTTCTTATTTTTAGGTTTAGAGGGGGTACTGGGTGCAGGTACACGTGTACCATTAGGTAAAATTTTTGAGCCATCTTTAAATACCTGTGTACCATCCCGTAATATTTTTCTTCCATCACGCATGATTTTTGTGCCATCAGCTAAAACTTCCAAAACAGGATTTCTCACTCCTTGTACCATAAAACTAATGGGCTCTTTACCTTTTTGTTGTAACAGTATAAGTACTTTGTCTTTTTGATGATAGACATCAAAAATCTCTAAACCCTGCATCACGGAATCTACTTCTACCCTGTCTTCAGAACCTAAAGGAAGGGTATAGGCATTTCCTTCTACACGCAGCAAAGTATTTTTATTTTTCAATACTACCCAGCATACTTTTGCTAAAGGAAGATTGTAAAGAGAGTTTTTTGTCTCTTCTATACACAGTCTTGTAAATTCATCTTTTTGTATATCCAAGTTACCATTGGAACTCAATACATCTAAAAAGAGTACTTTGGTGGCCTTTGTTATTTGTTTTGATTTATCTAAAGATTCAAGTAGTTTTTTGTTGGAATCTCTCATCAAATCCACCACTGAAAACAGTGGTACAAGAATAATACCAAGTAAGGCTATAGAAATGAGTACTTCTATCAGAGTAAATGCCTTACGGTTTTCCATCTTAGTGCTCTACCCGTCCATAAGTCCGACACGAATGGCTTCTTCATAAGATGTCAGCCCTGAGAGCATCATCTCTCTTAACTTGTCTGCTATGGTTTTCATCCCATTCTTTTTCATCGCTTCTCTTACTTGAAAATCATTAAATCCATCTTTCATCATCTCTTTCACATTATCATCTATGATAAAAAGCTCCCCTATAACCTGTCTTCCTTTATATCCTGTAAAATCACATGATTTACATCCAACAGCTTTATAATAGATATTGTCATTAGGGACTTCTATCTCTTGGGCTATTGCAGGAGCAAGTCTGGTTTCTTCTCTACACTTTGTACAAAGTTTTCTTGTAAGTCGTTGTGCCAATACCCCTAAGAGGGTGGAAGAGATAAGAAAATTTTCTATTCCCATATCCATTAAACGGCTCAAAGAAGAAGTTGCATCATTTGTATGCAAAGTTGAGAGTAAAAGGTGTCCTGTCAGGGCTGAACGTAAGGCAATATCTGCTGTTTCAGAATCACGTATCTCTCCTACCATGATAATATCTGGATCTTGTCTCAAAATAGACCGTAATCCCGCTGCAAAGGTAAGCCCTACTTTGGTATTTACCTGTATCTGGGAAATATTATTGGCATTATACTCAACTGGATCCTCAACAGTGATAATGTTTTTATCTGGTGTGGCAATATGTTGCAAACATGCATGTAATGTGGTGGACTTACCTGAACCTGTGGGGCCAGTAACAAGTATCATACCATGGGCATGATTGAGTAATTTATAAAGATCACTTGTCACATCTTTTGCAAACCCAAGGGATTCTAGCGTTGGAATATCTTCACTTTGAGAGAGGATTCTCATGACCACTCTTTCTCCATGATAAGTGGGCAATACAGATACCCTGATATCTATTGTTTTTCCCGAAATACTGATTTGTGTTCGTCCATCTTGTGGTACTCTTTTTTCAGAAATATCAAGATT
>DQVJ01000025.1 GCA_015661795.1 Sulfurovum sp. | reverse complement strand
GCAAAAAGTATCATCAAAAAGAATGGCAATGGTTCCACAGCAGAAGCGATAGACCCTATCCATAACCAGTACTCCGGTGCACCAATATAGAAGAAGTGATGTCCTGTACCTAAAATACCGGATATCATGGTCATTGCAATGATGAGGTAGAGCCATTTATCGATATGCTCTCTGTCCACACCTGTGACTTTAATGAGTACAAAGGCCAAGATAGCACCTAAGATGAGTTCCCAAGTTGCTTCAACCCATAAGTGGATGGTGAACCACCATAAAAACTTATCTAAGACAAGATTTTCAGGTACATAAAATGCAACGAGGAAAAAGACTGCCATAAACATAAGCCCTGTGAGTAAAACAGTAGTGATAACAGTTTTTCTGCCTTTAATAACAGTCATCCCAACGTTTACTATGTATGAGACAACAACCAAAACAATACCAAGTTTAGTGGGTAAAGGCTGTTCTAAAAACTCCCGTCCCATGGTTGGTAAAAGGTTGTTAAAGGTAAGTTCTGTGAGTTGGGCATAGGGTACAAAAAGGTAACCTAATATCGTTGCCACACCTGCTGCAGCAAAGACCCAAAACGTGATGATAGCCAATTTAGGACTCCATAGTTCACTCTCTGTTTCTTCAGGAATGAGGTAGTACGTTGCTCCCATAAAACCAAATAATATGAGTACTATGAGCAGGTTGGTGTGTACCATCCTGAGTACATTAAAGGGAATGAGTGGGAACAAAAAATCTCCAAACAAGTATTGTATAGCCATAAGCAGACCAAATAAAATTTCTCCTGCGAGAAGAATCAATGCAAAAATAAAATATGGTTTTGCGACCATTTGTGATGTGTATTTCATACTATCTCCTATCCTTCAATGGTTGGTGGCCATTCATTTGTATTGACCTTTGATGTCCAGATCAAGAAATCTGAAAGCGAATTTACTTCTTTTTCAGTTAAGTTAAACTGCGGCATTTTTCTTCTGTTGGGGGTACTTAAGGGCTGTGCCGCCATCCAACCTAACATGTATGCTTTAAAGGTTGCTTCATCTGCAGCACCTCTTCTTTGAAACACATTTCCTAATTCAGGTGCATAATATGCTCCCTCTCCCAATATTGTATGGCAACCCACACAGTTGTTTTTTTCCCATAATGCTTTACCATGGACAACAGATTCACTCATCGCAGTTTGATTCGATCGTTGTGGTATCTGCTTCACAGTATCAAAAGTAAGTGCCGCAAATATCAACAGGGCGAACATACCGCCACCATAATAGATATTTTTGGCCATACTTTTTGTTATACGTTCAGTCATAGTATTATCCTCTTTTAAATTCTACATATAAGTAGTAATTGGAATATTAGCAGAGTGATATTTAATACCACCTTAAAGTAGTATTAAATATAGTTTAATATAAAATAGGATACAAGTATAGATAAATTATAAAATATGAAAAGGCAGTATATGCAGTTAAGTAATACATCGAAATATACCATACGTATTTTGGCATATATGGTGAACCATAAAGATACAGGCCCTATTAGTGCAAAAGAGTTGTCAGAAAATCTAACGATCCCCTATAAATTTTTAACAAAGATCATGACTGAACTCACGAGGGTAGGTTTCATTACATCTACACGAGGCAGAGAAGGAGGCTTTCAATTTTTAAGAGAGGCTTCCAAGATTACGATAGCGGATATTATGGAGTTATTTAATGATGCAATTAAAGATGAAGCATGCATACTTGGTATCGAAAGTTGTAATAGCAAAAAAAAATGTGCGATGCATGACCAATGGATAAAATCCAAAGTACAATTACAAAAAATGTTTAAAGAATCAACCATTGAAAATATAGCTGGAAAGGGTGATAAAATATAAGTATTTCTATCTACTTTATGCTCTATAAATGATAGAATTTCACATCAAATAATATGAAATTTTACTGTGAAGAAAATACACAATCAAGAGATTATCCCTAAGATTAAATGGATGATTTAACCGCACTTTAATATAATCTGATTAAATTAGTACTATAAGGTTTCTAAATAAAATAGGAATTGAAGCAAGAGGTCACATGGTCTATGTAGACATTAGAATTTGATGTTGGCAGATAAAATGATTTTGAACTTCATTACTATTTTTATGCGGAATCAAGTGTATATTTGTAGATCTTAGATTACAATATTACACACTTATTGGGTTTTAAAGTATTCTGGGGCCGTCTTCAAGAGGTTTTAGAAATATTTTAGATAGGATGCCTTAGCTTATAAGCTGAAGTCAAATCATTTTTGATAACATTTATTAAGGAGAATCAAATATGTCAAAGAAAATAGAAGTTGGTCCTGTTGGGTATATGCCACAATCGGCACCATCTATGGGAGTAGAGCTTTCACCTGAGGGGCAAGCGTTACTTTATGGAAATATTGTGAGTGAAGAAGAGGCAATGAGAGATGCGGCAAAAGCATTATTAACAATGCAGAACCCTACCATCTTCCCTGGACCAATGGTTTTATGGGACTGGAAAGATGACGTTGCAGATAAATCAGCAGCGATTTTGGAGTTGGCGTCAGAGATTCCAAACTGTAAGATCATCCCTATGCCGGATTATAGACCTAAATATCCAAAAATTGACGTAAAAGCGGAGATTAATCCAAATCACCCGAACTTAACGATCTTAGATAACAAAATCAAAGCATGTGTTTTCATTGGTGTACACTGTCACTATGCAAATCTTTCTTTAAGAATGATCAGAGCCGGTACTGACTGTTATACTATTGCAATGTGTGCTGAAATGGGTCATGAAGAAGCAATGGCATCTATTAGAGATGTACACGCAAATGACGTAAGAAAATTCAAAGACATCGTGATTGAAGTTAGAAAAGAACTAGGTATTGAATATACTACAACAATGCCACCAGAAAATCCATCTTTACCAAAAGAGGATTGGGGTGACCTTACGCCTGCTGATTATGGTGAGTACAGATCTCTCATCATGAGTAGAAAAGGTGAACACGTAGCAGAAGTCGAATAAGGTAGAGGAGAAATAAATGAGTTTAAATAAAAAATTAGTTGACATGGATTACCTCTTAAATGAGGCTCCAAGAGAAAAGCATTTTATTACTGGTGCTCAAGCGATGGCAGAAGCCGTTAAAAGATCAAGTACAGATATGGCAATTGCCTATCCTATTACGCCACAGTCAGAAGTAATGCACCTTGTTGGTGACATTTATGCACAAGGGCATATTAAAGAGTACTATAGAGCGGAAGAAGAGCTAGGTACAATGTCTGCAATTGCAGGTGCTGCCAGAGGTGGTGTACGTATGTTTACAGCGACTTCAGGACCAGGACTGTT
>DQVJ01000059.1 GCA_015661795.1 Sulfurovum sp. | reverse complement strand
TTCAATCATATTTTTCAAGATCTACATGTATATATCCAAAAGTACTTCTTTATATTATCAGTTTGGGTACTTTTTAGTTCATGCTTTGGAGGTATGAATTTCTATTTCGTGATTTGGGGAGAATGCCATATGTTGTGGACTAATATAGGTGAGCTTTATATGAATGTGATATAATAGTTTAAATATATAGCTTAGAAAGATAAATATGAAGAATGAAATAGAATTTGAGATCAAGAAAAAAGTTTACCATACTCCTCATATAAAAGAGTATGGTAATTTTACTGAGTATACTAAAGGAAGTTTCGATGGGCAGGGTCAAGCAGACGGTCAGCAATATTATGGTTCAGATCTGTATTCATAAATAGGTTCCGTCAAGATGACCACCTCAAAAGAGGAACGATATAAAGTTTTTTTAGTAGACAATGATAAACAAACAAATATTCTAAAATTATATAAAAAATTTAAAAAAAACTGTGTAAATTATCTTTATTCAGAATACTCATTTGTGATCCATGATAAAGCAAATCAATCTTATTTTGCTGTTCGGGATACTATAGGATTTAAACCACTTTATTATACTATTTCCAATAATAGATTTTATTTTGCAAGCGATATTGGGGACATCTTTAAAATATCTGGAATAAAAAAAGAATTTAATTTTTTTACAATGCAAAGTATTATTTTTCATTCAACAATCTCGTATAGTGAGACCATGTATAAAAATATTAAAAGAGTTCCTCCTGGACATTATATGTATGTTTCAAATAATGGAAAATGCAAGATTGAACGATATTGGAAACCTGAAGAGATAAAAATAAATTATATGATCACGGAAAAAGAGGCAAAAGAACAATTACTTACTCTCTTGGATAAAGCAATTTTTGATAGGATTGATGATATATCCACTACGGGGTTTGAGCTCAGTGGTGGTTTGGACTCTTCGTCTATAGTTTCCTGGGTTAAACATCAAAAACCACAAGAAACGCTGACGGCTTTTTCTATGAATTTTAAAAGTATGGAAAATTGTGATGAGAGTGAATATATTAATGCAATGCAGGAAAAATATGATATCAACTTGCAGAACTTAGCTACGGATAAAATGGATTATAAACATAAGTATAGTCTTGAAAATAACTATAAATTAAATCCACATTGGCCTATATTTATTACCTATACTATGGGGTTTTCTGTGGTGGAAAAAGCAAAAGAGTTAGGTATTAAAACCATTTTAACAGGACAAGGTGGTGATAATGTTCTAGCAGGAAACCTTTATGTATTACATGAGTATTTTAAGCATATAAAATGGGTTCAGTTGTACAAAGAATTAAAAGCGTTGCCACATCCAAAAAATATGATAAAAAGATATATTATATTGCCAGCACTAGGAGAAAAAAATATAAGGCGATTAAGAGCTGTAGTGTACAAAATAAAAAAAAATGATAATAGACCAGACATAATGTTTCAGGAATTTTCAGATTTCTATACAGGTAATTCTTACGTTTTTAAATTTGATCTTTCACAAGTGTTACACTCTACGTTGTCGGTTTTAATGGAAAGTGGTTATTATCATGTTGCAGAAAAACATTTTGGCATAGAGTTTAAACATCCTTTTTTTGATAGAAGACTGATTGAGTTCATGTTGACACTGCCGCCAAAGTTTAAATATTCTGAAGGTCTAAGTAAACGATTATTGAGAATTGCAATGAAGGGAATTCTTCCTGAAAAAATAAGACAAAGAGATGATAAAGCTGAATTTTCAGAAGTATTAAGACAGCAGATTGATACCATAGATCTTGATGATTTGCTGGATAATTCAAATCTATCTGCACTTGGCTTGATCGATCAAAAAAAACTTGATAAATATAAAGAGCATTACTTGAATGGAAAAATGAAGAACGTTGTTTATTTTTGGCAACTTATCAATCTTGAGTACTGGTATCGATACAATTTTTTAGATGATCATAACTTAGAGAAGAGATGAATGAAATGAAATTTGTAGTTTATGGTGTAGAAGTACATTCTCCTGTGATATTGCCAGTATCAATTTCATCAAAAGGAATTTCAAGTCAAGTATTGAGATTACAAACGCATCATTCAAATAAGAAGAAAAAAGTTTTTAAATATAAAACACCTGTTGCGGAGATACATGGTAGAATAACGCAATTATATACCAACATCCCTTTTTCATCCTCTCGAACATTGATAGAACGGTATTGGAAAATAAATATAGAAGGCTTATTTTCGTTTGTATGGGGAAATGCTTCTGAAAATATGATCATAGAGTATGAAAATGAATTGGATCTGGAGAAGCTTTCGTTTTGGTTGCTGCATACGATCGTACCAATATATTTAATGTTGAAACAATCATCTCTTTTGCTTCATGCATCTGTAGTAGAAGTCAACGGAAAAGCACTTCTTTTTGTTGCCCCCTCGTTTGGAGGAAAATCAACACTGGCAGACTTTTTCATCAGAGAGGGGCATTCCCTGCTTTCTGATGACAAAGTTAGATTAGAACATATGGATGAGAATTATTTTGTGTATCCCTCCTATCCATATAGAAGACCTTACCGGGAGTTTGAAATGCTAGGCAAGCATACAAAATATTTTTCTGATAGGCCATTAGCTCTTGGCAGCATATATTTTTTGAATTACGTTGAACCTAAAGATGATTGCAGTATTGAATCGATTCTTGGATTGCATAAATTTGAAATTTTGAAAAATGCATATCTGTATGAACCGGTTTCGATGTCTAAAATAGAGATGGGATATTTAATGCATCTTGTAAAGAACAGTAAGGTATATCAGATAAATATGCCAAAAGACTTAACACGTTTGTCAGAAGTCTATGATATGATCCTAGAGCATACTAGAAGCGACCGGGAGTTTTTGTTGTGAAAGTAGACCAGGTTCATTATATAGATCTCCCAACTTTGTATCTATCTCTGAGTAGTAAACAGAATTTTTTTTTAATATTTAATGTTAATGGTGGGAAAGATAAATATCTTAACGAAATTATCCAGAAATGTTTAGAGTATGATAACTGTAAAGGGATCATTTTTCAGATAGATCAAGATAATTTTGAATTTGCTAAGTTATTTTTTCTTAAAGCGTTGCTGGAAAAACTTTTGATTAATAAAAAACAAGTGGGTATATGGGGAGTCCCACTCTGTATACCCAGAACACTATTTGGTGGATATCTCTATATGCGATTTGTCAATATGCAAATCAAAGAAACTTTTGTTATAAAAAGTAATTCACAAGCAGAGAATTTTTTGCCTATTTGTGAACAATGCATAGACAGGGATAATTGTTTGGGTATAGGAAAGATTGATATCGAAGCATTTAAGCCGGTCATTAAAAAAATAAAAACCTCTACCAACCAAGATGCCGACAACCAAGGACATTGCAAGTAGGGTTACGGTATTTAGTGTAAATCCAAAGTAATACATACCAATCATGGCAGGTAGGATT
>DQVJ01000086.1 GCA_015661795.1 Sulfurovum sp. | reverse complement strand
TTTTGTCTGTTACCTTTGATAGAATATGCAGGTATTTTTAATCCTTTTATATTTGGTATGTTAGGTATTGCGCAAGCCATTATCTTTTATGTTGTCTTCTTCTCAATGATTATGATATTGATTTTTGCCTTGTCTTTTATTAATAATACAAAAGTGATTAGGCAAATAACCCCATCATGGCAAAACTATTTTCCCACTATTGATATCCATTTGATTCTTTCTTCGGGTGCATCTCCTTATAAAGATTTTTTTAAATATTATAGTCTAGCTTTAAATAAGGGGCTGAAAGATGATGCATTATATCAGTATTTACAAGAAGCTTTT
Organism: Sulfurovum sp.; assembly: GCA_015661795.1. GTDB lineage: Bacteria > Campylobacterota > Campylobacteria > Campylobacterales > Sulfurovaceae > Sulfurovum. Next base: position 7,541 of record DQVJ01000086.1, on the reverse strand, counting down.
ATTTTAATGAAAGAAGAGAATAAAGACTTATTAGAAGCAATGGCAAAAAAGAGAGAAAGATAAATTAAGAGAATAAGACTCTTTATTTTATCAAAAACATTGATATGTCTATTAAAAAAACATTATAAATTCTAATAGTAAATATTTTACATAATTATACAATTAGCAAAATAATGCGATATTCTTGATGTAGATTAAGCTTTTGGTATATAAAAAATATTATAATTTAGATGTAATTGCTATTTTTAGTATATTTTTTACATAAGGGGGCATGCATGCAAGCAAATGCAGCATTGGAATATGATTATTCTTTAGCAAAAAAGTTTACATTTTTAACTATTTTGTTTGGATTTTTAGGTATGTTGGTCGGTACAATTATCGCCGCACAAATGGCATTTCCGGAATTAAACTATTTACTTGGTGAATATGGTACTTTTTCAAGACTTAGACCCATTCATACCAATACAGTGGTATTTGGATTTACAGTATCTGCTATTTTTGCCACATGGTTTTATGTGGGACAAAGGGTGCTGAAAGTATCGATGGCAGAGTCAAGATTTTTGATGGTTGTAGGAAATATCCAGTTTTGGCTTTATTTTGTAGGAGCACTTTTAGCAACTGTTTCACTTCTTTTTGGTATATCTTCATCAAAGGAGTATGCACAGTATGAATGGCCATTTGATATCGTGGTTGTGCTTGTATGGGTACTTTGGGGTTTTAATATTATGGGACTCATAGGTATTAGGAGAGAAAAAGCACTTTATATTTCAGTATGGTACTATCTTGCATGTTTCTTAGGTATTGCTATGCTCTATCTTTTTAACAATATGGCAATCCCTACCTATTTTGCTACAGAAGGTCTTGGAAGCATTGTTCATTCTGTTTCAATGTACTCTGGTACCAATGATGCTCTTGTACAATGGTGGTATGGACACAATGCGGTTGCATTTGGATTTACTGTACCAATTGTTGGTATGATTTATTACTTCCTTCCAAAAGAGTCTGGACAAGCGATTTACTCTTATAAATTGTCATTGCTTTCTTTCTGGGGCTTAATGTTTGTCTATCTTTGGGCTGGATCACATCACCTTTTATGGTCAACGGTTCCTGACTGGATGCAGACTATGGGGTCAGCATTTTCTATTGTGCTTATTTTACCTTCATGGGGATCGGCTATCAATATGCTTCTTACTATGAAGGGTGAGTGGAATCAGGTAACAGAAAACCCACTGATTAAATTTATGGTATTAGCATCAACATTCTATATGTTGTCGACGATTGAAGGACCTATTCAGGCTATTAAATCAGTTAATGCGATTGCACACTTTACAGACTGGATTCCAGGGCATGTTCATGATGGTGTTTTAGGATGGGTAGTGTTTATGGTTATGGCATCTATTTTTCACATGGCACCACGTATGTTTAAAAGAGAAATCTACTCTAGAAAATTGATGGAAATGCAATTTTGGTTACAGACAACAGCAGTTGTTCTATACTTTACATCTATGTGGATTGCAGGTATCACACAAGGTATGATGTGGAGAGCAGTAGATGAGTATGGTAACTTGATGTATTCATTTATCGATACTGTCACTGTCCTTCATCCTTACTACGCGATTAGAGCACTTTCAGGGGTCATGTACTTAACAGGGTTCATTATGTTTGCTTACAATATTTATAAAACTATGACTGCAGGTAGAGAACTATCTGAAGAACCACAGTTTAGAACACCTATGGCATAAGGGAGGTAGGTTATTATGTTTTTTCATTGGTTAGAAAAAAATCCATTCTTCTTTGCTGCGGGAATATCCATTGTTATATCGTTTGCTGGGCTTTTAGAAATAGTACCAAACTTTGCAGAGGCAGCTAGACCAGTAGTTGACTTAAAACCTCGTACTGTGCTTCAGCTTGCAGGTAAAAATGTCTATAAAAAAGACAACTGTATCTCATGTCACTCACAGATGATTAGACCATTTAAGTCTGAAACGGACAGATATGGGGCATATTCACTTTCAGGTGAATATGTATATGACAGACCTTTTCTTTGGGGAAGTAAAAGAACGGGTCCAGATTTACACCGTGTAGGTAACTATAGAACAACAGATTGGCATGAGAATCATATGTGGGATCCTCCTGCAATTGTTCCTGGTTCTATTATGCCAGCTTATAAACATCAGTTTACAAATTTAGCTGATATTGAAACAGCTTACGCTGAAGCGGTTACTGTGAAAAATGCATTCAACACACCTTATGGTCCTGAATTTAAAGGAACAAGAGCAGCATGGGAAGCACATAAACCAAAAGTGTTGGAAGAAGCAAAACGTATTGCAGATGATATGAAAAATAAAGATATTAAAGAAGCTGTTGCTAGAGGTGAAGTACCTGAAGTTGTTGCTCTTATTGCTTATCTTAACAGCTTGAAATAGTAGGATTATATGGATATTAGAGACTTACAAGGGTATGGGAGTTTCTTTATGACCATCTTTTTGGTTGTGATGTTATATGGGTATATTATACACTTGTATAGATCTGAAAAAAAGGGTGAGCGGGATTATGAAAAGTACGGAAGAATTGCACTTGATGATGAAGTAACAAGTACACCGGTAGAAGACAAACCTGCTTCAAAAAGAGAAAATGAGAAGGAAAAGAAATGAATATGTTAATGATAAAAGCATTGGCATTTGCAGCGATATTAATTATAGCAACTGTCGCTGTGGTGATGAGCTTAGATATAGATATTACGGGGGACTTTGTAAATGCTGTAACCATGGGAGGTGCTATTGCCATTGCAGTAATCACAGCAGCAGTAACTACTAAATACATTCATCAGATGAAAACAGATACCCCAAGTGGTGAGCTTGCGGATGAAAACTGGGATGGTATAGGGGAGTACGAGAATGAACTCCCTTCAGGATGGGCATATGCATTTCTAGCTACCTTTCTCTGGTCGATGTGGTATGGTTTTTTAGGTTATCCTACCAATGCGTACAGTCAAATAGGTGAATACAATGAAGAGGTACTTGCCTACAATAAAAAGTTTGAATCTTTACATAAAAATGCGGATGCAGCAACACTTTTAGAAATGGGTGAATCCATTTATTTAGTGCAATGTGCACCATGTCACGGTAATACGGGTGATGGACTGTCTGGGAAAGCACAAGACTTTACAGGACGGATGAGCAAAGAACAAGTTTTACATGTAATTAACAATGGTTCAAACCAACTGGGTTACCCAATGGGGATGATGCCTCCGGGTATGGCATCAGGAAAAGATGCTGAAGATATTGCAACGTATATCGCAGAGGGAATGAAAGGTGAGAAACCTGCATCTTTTGCAGCATGTGCATCATGTCATGGTGAAGATGGAAAAGGTATGAATGGTATGGCACCAAATCTCGCACAATACGATGATACACTTATGACACTTGTTTTAGAGAAGGGTAAAAAAGGGTTCATTGGAACAATGCCTTCTTTTAAAGACAGGTTAACACCAGTACAACAAAAAGCAATGACTGTATATATTCAGTCATTGTCAAAATAAGGAGTGTAATATGGCAGAAAATACAAAAAGATCTGTATTTGGGTTTCATGGAATCTTTGGAGTTCTGATCTCAATCGTTGGCTTACTGTCCATTCTTTTTACTTTAATGTATTATGCAGTAGGGGCACAAAGAAATGCGACAGAACGCCCTTATGACCCAGCACCTATTAGAGATGTCAATAATGTTAAAAAAATTTCTGTGGACAATAAACAGTTTTCATTTGTAGAAGCTAAAAATAAGGATAAATGATGATTAAATATATGGACAAAATACTTATGGCATGTATGATAGGCGCGGCAATTGGTGCTGTGTTTTTATCTGTTACTGACAGACTTCTTTACGTAGGTTAAGATGCTTAAAGTCATAGTAAGGGCAACCTTGCTTGCTTTAATTTCTACACATTTACTTCACGCTACATACATTCTCAAAAATGATTTATTGAAGATAGAGGCTGTACAACTCATAGAAGATATGGGTGCAGAACTTCAAGAAAAAACAGGGGTAAATGTATACCTTATCGCAACCAATGAACATTTTCCTGAAAGATTTAATTTGGTAGAGTATAGTAGCATATATGAAGACAATTTGAGCAAGCCGTATGTATTGTTTGTCTTCGCCCCTTTTGCAACGATAACGAAAAAGTCTAAAGCACGGGGACGTATTGGGATTATCCCTTCATCAGATGATGTAAGGGCACTGTATAATTATGATGATGTACGAGATGCAGGTATTAATATCGTGGCGATAAAAGACAGCAATACGCAAGAAGATAAGTTTAATATCGCCATACTACAGACATATTCAGAACTTGCAGATAATATAGCTGCAGCCAAAGGTATAAAGCTCGAGAAGACTATTCCTGATGAAATGGGAACTATGGTAAGTATTTTAAGAGTCCTTGTGTATTCGGGGACACTCATATTATTGTGGATATTTATATTCAGACCACTATGGATAAGGATGAAAAATGACAGAGCGTAAGCAAAAAACCTATTGGCCACATATGATTGTAGGTTTTTTATTGTTAGCTATCACACTAAGTTACTGGACTGTGAAGTCAGCATCCTCTATGCCAGTTCAAGAATCAAATACTTTTATGATGAAGTATCAGATGACAGATATGAATATCAATGAAATTATAAAACGAAAACAGGCATTTGATCGTGAGTTTATTATAGATATTAAAAATGTTGAAACAATGGTTATGACTGACAATGTTAATTCTAATAGGCCTCAGCCAAATCCTGTGAAATTATCACAGGGTTCAAATACTTTTATATATGATGTAGTATCTAAAGACAATCATATTGTTTCTGATGCAAATGTGACTTTTTTGCTGACGCAACCACATAGCCGAAAAGAGGACCAATTGTTCAAAAATATTCCTTTTAAGAATGGTCATTATATTGTTAAAGATGTGATGATAACGAAACCAGGTAGATATACCTTGCAACTTAAAGTTGTCATTGGTGAAAAAATAGGATACTCCGAAATCGCAGGCTACCTTCAACCATAGCTTTCTTCTTCTATTTTGTAGGGTGTGTATGATATACTACACCCCATGAACACTCTTCTCATTTACCCTACTTCTAGAGCTTTAAGAACCATCAGCCAAAAACATAAAACTGAAAATGGTTTCCTGCCTACACTCATGCGTATGGATGAGTTTGAACAACGAGCCATACTGATTGAAAACAAAACACAGATAGACCCCCTACAACGTATCTTACTCTTACGTGAAGCCGCCAGATTTGATGCTTTTTCAGATTTAAAGCTTGACCTTTCTTTGGTGCGGTTTTTTATCAAAAGTGAGGCACTTTTTAAATTTTTTGAAGAACTCTCAGCGGAGGGGGTGGGGTTTGATACCTTGGCTGAAGCAGATGCCTATGCGGAGTTTAGTGCACATCTTGAGATACTTGAGAGGCTTTTAAATAATTATGAGGATTTATTAGAAAGAGAAGGTTTGATAGACAAAGCTTTTATCCCTAAGAACTACGTACTAAACATAGGATTTTTACAAGCTTATGAAAGCATAGAGATACACCTTGAGGGGTATCTGAGTCGTTTTGAACTGGGCTTGTTAGAAAACATCGCTGCACATGTGCCACTCACAGTACACTACACTACCTCTAAGTTCAATGCTAAGATGCAAGAGAGATTTGAAAGTTTAGGTATCAAATTACCAAACAATGCACATGCTATTTTTTCAATGAGTGATAAAAAGGTACTGAGTACATCTAAAAATGATGCCAGTATAAATGCAAAAGTGTACGCAGTAGAAGAAAGAGAAGAGCAGATAGCTGTAGCTTTTAGAGAAGTAGAGAAAATGGTAAGCTCTGGCATAGCACCTGAAGAGATAGCCCTCATATTGCCTGATGAAAAGTTCAAGGAACATTTCACACTTTTTGACACACACAACAACCTAAACTTCGCCATGGGGTATGACTATAGCAATGGGCGTGTCTATAAATCTTTAGAGGCACTCTACAGGTATTGGCAAGGTAGAGAGGTGGAGAGCAAAAAGTTACTAGAGCGTTATGGCTTCAACGTAGAAGCGTTAGATACATTGGCTAGTAGCAAAAAGATGAAGAGTACAGACTTTTTTACGCTTATAGATGGATTAGGATTGCATGAGAGTCCTTTGGTTAATGGGGAGAAAAAAGAGAAGTTTAATGAACGTGTTTATGAAAGATACTTACACTTCACTAAAGTATTAGAAGATGAAGAGATGAGCCAAAACGAGTGGCTCTTTTTATGGCTAAAGTCTCTGAGTAAAGTCACGATGGATGATGTACGCGGTGGGCTCATTACCGTGATGGGTGTGCTAGAGACTAGGGGCGTTGGCTTTGAGGGTGTGGTCATCGTAGAGTTCAACGAAGGTGTAGTTCCTGCTACATCAAGTAAAGACCAATTTCTTAACTCGCAAGTAAGAGCCTTTGCCAACCTGCCTACCAAACACGACAGAGAAGCCCTACAAAAGCAGTACTACAAACGCCTGCTAGAACAAGCCAAATCAGCTGTGATACTCTACAGTACCTCAGATAACAAACTCCCCTCCAAGTTCCTTTATGAGCTAGGATTAGGTGAAGCCACACAGGTACAAGCACAGTTTGACCTGCTTTACAATGAAAAGAGTCAGATGAAAGCACAAAGTGACCCTGTGGTAGAACATTTTGATGCGACTGCTATCACATGGTCTGCCTCACGTCTGAAGACTTACCTAGAGTGTAAACGTAAGTACTATTACCGCTACCTCCAGAAGCTCCAAGCAAAAGAAGATGATGAACTAAATGAGGGTGCATTTTTGCACTCGCTTTTAGACCACTTGCATAGAGAGTATGACAGTTATACCAGTAAAGAAGAGATGCAAAAGAACATCGACATACTCCTAGACAAGTTACTACCATCCGACGATGCCTCCACAAACTACAAAAAACTCCTATGGAAAGCCAAGCTAAAAGGCTACATAGAGTCACAGATAGGACATTTTAAAGCCCAGTGGAAAGTAGTAGAGAGAGAAAAAGAGTTCTCTGGAGAGATAGGTGGATTAAAGTTCAAAGGACGCATAGACCGAATAGACCAAAACCCTACACATACGCTAGTACTAGACTACAAAAGTGGCTCTACAAAAGATGCCCAAAAAACAAAAAACCTAGAAACCCTCACAGACCTACAAATGAGCATCTACCAACATCTATTAGCACCAAAATATCAAAATATCAACCTTGCCTTTATAAAGATATTTGAAAATGGAGACATAGAAGAAATCATAGCACTTGAAGAGAAAAATACACGTTTAGATGAAGTCATAGTTGAACTGAAGCAGACTAAGAGTTTTGTGGCTGAAAAGTGTGAGGACTTGCAGAAGTGTAAGTGGTGTGAGTTTACGTTGCTGTGTGGGAGAGGGGAGTATATATGAGTTTTAAACAATTTTTAGCCTACTCAGCCTCAGCAGGAAGTGGAAAGACCTTTGCTCTTTCTGTGCGTTATATTTCACTA
>DQVJ01000066.1 GCA_015661795.1 Sulfurovum sp. | reverse complement strand
TTTTGCTTTTTTGCTAATTCTAAATTATATTTTGTATCTTCATCTTCTTTTATTTGTAAAGCTTTTTCATAACTTTCTATCGCTTTTTCAAACTCTTTTTTTTGAAAATAACTGTTACCTATGTTATGCAATTTTTGTGCTTCGTCTATCCCTTCAGCATTTTTATATTTTTCTATTGCTTCATCATATTGTTTATTTTTATACAAAGCATTGCCTAGGTTATACTCTTTTTGAGGAATATTCTTTTCCAAACTTTGTAACAAAGCTGCACTTTTCCCATACTCTTTAGCTTCATAGGCTTTATGGGCAGATTCAATAGTTTTAAAATCTGTAATACCCGCATTTACAGTCGTCAAAAACATACCTAATATCATTAAAAGGTGTATCATATTTCTCTCCTTTGTGGCAGTGAAGAAAATGCTATCAACAATAAAAATAAAGCAAGCCCTAAAGGATAGTAAAAATATTCTACCCTTTCTTTGACTGTGACTTCACCTTGTTGCTGATTTTGGTATTTACTTCTTATAACAGAGACCAGTTGTCTGATATCTTCTGTTCCATTGGCTGCTATTACATAGGCACCACCATTTTTCTTCGCCAGTTCACCTAAGGCATCATTTCGTTGACTCATCGCTATTGTGCCATCTTTTTGGGTTATAGCATTACCATTTTCATCTATGACCGGTGCACCTTTTGTTGTACCTACAAGTACCACATACAAATCTATATCATTGGCTTTTAAAATATCTGAAAAACCTGCTATAGCTTCTTCATCACCTCCATCTGTAAACAGCACAAGTATTTTTGGTTTTTTCTCTTCAAGTAAAGATGCAACCTGTTCTCCCAATGCAGAAAAATCTGTAGAGCCCATGTTGATATATGTATCGTCTACACCCTCTATCATCATTTTAAGTGTCTCTTTATCTGAAGAGAATGGTGCCAAAACAAAAGGACTATAGGCAAAAGCTACCACACCTATCTCATCACTCGGCATCGCATCAAAAAATGTTGTCATTTTCTTTTTTGCAAATGCTAGTCGGTTGGGATATACATCTTTACTTCGCATAGATCCAGATATGTCTAATGCTGTCAATAATGTCAGTCCTTGTATCTCTACTTTTTTCTCTCCTGTTTCCGTCACGGGACGTGCAAAGGCAACAATCATAAGAAATACAGCAATGAACATCAAAATATTACGCATTACCATTGGCATACTCTCGTCTGTAGCACTTAAACGTTTTAAAACTTTTTCATCAAAAATACGGGAAAGTCTCTCTTTATTTGTCAAAATCAAAAAAGCAAAAACAACAACAGGAATAATAAGCATCCAAAAAAACTGTGCATTTGCAAAAGTCATTTATACTCCTTTACTATTTCTAAAATAGATAAATAAAAGTAAAGACATAATGGCTAAAAATAAAGGATACATATACAAATAGGTATGCTGCACTATCTTTTTATCATCTATTTTACTTGCTTCGAGTCTATCTATCTCTTCATAGATTTTTTCTAATGTTGTCGCATCCCTTGCGCCAAATGCCATACCTTTGCCTGCTTTTGCCAAAGCTTGTAAATATTGTCCATTATAATCTCGTGCATCTCCTATACCTATGGTATAAAGTTTTATGTCACGTTTTTCTATCAGTTCTATGACATCTGAAAAAGGTATTTTAGACATATTGTCTACACCATCTGTAAGCAAGATAGCTATTTTTGATTTGGCTTTACTTTTGCTCAGTAGATTATAACTCTGAACAATAGCATCATTAATAGCTGTTCTTTTCCCTGCTGTCCCCATCTGTTGCATTTTGGTAATATCGGTTAAAAACTTCTTCTCAAAAGTAAGTGGGGAAGCGATGAAAGCGATATCTGCAAATGTCACCATACCTATACGATCATTTTCCCTTTTTTTTATAAAATCACCCACAACCTCTTTGACCACATCAAACTTGTTTCTCCACATGTCATGGGGGTCAAAACCTCTTTGTCTCATAGAATCACTTGAATCCAAAATAAGTACGATATCCCGTCCTTCTTTTTTCGTATTGGAATACGTTTTGGTAATCACAGGTGACGCCAAGGCGATTACCGCAGTAGTGATACCTAACCACTTTAATACATGTATCCATGATGACCTGCCTACACTCTTGACCATAAGGGTATTGACATGTGGGAAAAAGATAGCGCGGCTACGTTCTTTACAAAACTTCGCACATACTATAAACAATAAAATACTTAACAGTAATAATGGATATTCAAAACTAAATTGATTCATCTGCCACCTGCACATATAGATTAAATTTATTTCTAGTTTCTGGGTCTATTGCATCTACAGTTTTTTTATATTTGTATTGTTCAAGCATGGGTTCTAACTGAGAAAAAATCTCTTTCGTTTTCTCATTTGTTGCCAAAAGGCGTGCATAATGTGTCGCTTCATAGGCTGATTTTTTTGAATCTTTCCAATCTATTTGTTTTAAAGCAGAAAGATAGCCTTTTGCAAGATTTGTTTTTCGATTATCCCACCATTTTTTTGCAACAAAAAATAAAATAGCCAATCCTAACACCGTTGCAAACACAATCAAACCCCAGTAGACATAATATGAACTATCTGGTATCTCAAGCAAAGGCTTGATGTCTCGCAGCTGTGCACTTATATTATCTTCATTCATAGCGTTATCGCATCCTCTTCATCATTTTTACTGTAGGCTCTTCATGGGTATATATCTTCGTAAACCGTACACCCTGTTTTTTAAACTGACTGTAAAGCTTTTCATCATTTGCATATAAAGCTTTTTTATAGTTTTTCAATGTCCCTGCATCTACATCACCTTCAAAACTTTGTTTGGTTTCCATATCAATAAGTCTCAAATAGCCCAATTCGCTTGGGTCTTCCTCAAATCTGTCACGCACGATGACTGCAAAGACATCATGCTTTTTTGCAAGAAGCTTTAAATCTATATCCCCCACAAAATCAGAAACAATAAACAGCAAAGCTTTTTTCTTTAAACGTGCAACAAGTGTCTCCACCAATGCCTTGTAGTCCGCCTCTTTTCCAAGTGGATCAAATGCAACCACATCTTCTACTGCTTTATGCACAGAAAAAAGTTTTTTACTGGGTTTAGAAAAACTATACATCTTGTCTGCATAAACCATATGTGAAAACAAATCAGCATTTTTCACCGCCGAAAAACCAAGTGTAGCTACCACTTCGGCTATGATATCAGACTTCTGTTTCACCGTTCCAAAATAAGTTGAACCCGAAAGTAAAGAGACTACTACAACATTAAGCTCTCTCTCCTCTTTATAAATCTTTACAAAAGGTTTACCAAGCTTTGCCGTGGTTTTCCAGTCTATTTTCCTGACATCATCACCATAGATATATTCACGAAGTTCTGCAAATTCAAAGCCTTCACCCTGAAAAAATGAGGCATTATTTCCCAACATGTCTCCATAGACTTGCTTTTTGGTTTTAAGTATGATTTTCTTTACTGTCTTAGTCACTACATCTATCCTTATGGAATGGGAACAGCTGCAAGAATCTTTTCTATGATTTCATCTGTAGTCACATCTTCAGCCTGAGCTTCATAACTCAGTATAATGCGATGTCGTAATATCTCTTTTGCTATATATGCTATCTCTATTGGTGACACATAATCTTGTCCCTTAAGATATGCTATCGCTCGACTTGCTTTATACATATCAATGCTTGCTCTTGGAGATGCCCCAAACTCTATATATGCCTCTAGTTCTTCTAAACCATATACTTTAGGCTCACGCGTTGCTGCTACCAACTCGACAATATACGCTTCTACCTCTTCATCCATGTGTACTTTAAGTGCTTCTTCTCTAATGGTATTAAGGTCATCAAGTGTTGCCACTTGCTGTATCTCTTCAAAGGTATCATTGGCGACGCGTCTTGCGATTTCTAACTCTTCTTCTTTGGTATTGTAACCCACTACAATTTTCATCATAAATCTGTCTAACTGTGCTTCAGGAAGCTCATATGCCCCTTCTTGTTCCACTGGGTTTTGTGTCGCCATAACTAGAAAAGGAAGGTCTATTTTAAATGTCTCATCCCCTATGGTCACCTGTCTCTCCTGCATCACTTCGAGCAGTGCTGATTGGACTTTTGCTGGAGCACGGTTGATTTCATCCGCAAGTAGCAGATTGGTAAAGATGGGGCCTTGTTTTATTTTGAAAGTGTTGTTTGACGGATCATAGATTTCAGTCCCTATAATGTCAGAAGGAAGTAAATCTGGCGTAAACTGTACACGTTTAAAGTCTAAGCCCAGTGTCTTAGCCAATGCATTTACTGCAGTGGTTTTAGCAAGTCCAGGAACACCCTCAAGAAGAATATGTCCACGACAAAGCAGTCCTGCTAAAAGTCCTTCAACCATCTTGTCTTGACCGACAAGTACTTTTGAAATTTCTATTTTAATATTTTGAATGATTTGACTCAAGTTTTTCTCCTAAATATTTATAGGAGAAAGTTTACTTGATTGAAGTTAATTGAAGTTTAATGTAAAATACTGATTTATCCCTCTTGTCTATTCTAAAAGTCATACCTTAGACCAACAGA
>DQVJ01000041.1 GCA_015661795.1 Sulfurovum sp. | reverse complement strand
TAGAGGCATTTCTGCTTTTTTTTGTCTCAGTATCATCAGGGACACTGTAACCCAGTTCAATATCAGGATTTGTTAAGTTTTTCTCTACGATCTCTACAACGTCTTTTAATTTTCCTAAGAGTTCTTGTTTCATTTTTTACTCCTTTATTTATATGAATAATATTTTATTAAGAATCATATATATTTTTAGGCTTCAATAGCCACCTTGAGAGATGAAGTTTAACCCATCTCTACTGAATCTATTTCTGTCTTAAACTCTTCAATGGAGAAGGTAGCCATGTTGGCTATCTCTTCAGCTGAGTTAAGCAGTGCAGTTTTACCTAAACGGATTTTACGTTCACGTACATTGGTTGCTGTGACAACATATTTCACTAAAATATATGGATCGCCTGACACATCACAGGTGTCTGTTGTTGTTGCTACTTCAGGTATACAGTATTCTATATCAATGTCAGGATCGACCATAACATTATTCATAAGCTCTACAACTTTTTCAAGTTTTTCTTTCACTGTTGCTTCCATGACAATTTTTCCTTTATTCTTATGAGGTTGTCCATCCATTAAGAGCGGACAAGAAGTAGTGAGATAGAAAACAATAATAAATCTAACTCATTGCTTCATAATATTATTGTAGCATAAAAAAAGAGTAATTATTGAAAAATGTGTTAAGAAACAAGTTTAAGCAGTATTTATTTTCAAGATCAAAGTATATGAAGGTTTGTGTATCAGCGGGCTTTTTTAATATTTTCACGATGTTTTTTATAGCTGTTCGTAAAGTCATGTACCCCTTGTACATTTTTCATGAAATAGAGATAATTGGTTTTTGCTGGTTTCAGGGCAGCTTTGAGTGCATTGAGTCCTACTGCACCAATAGGTGAGTGGGGTAATCCTTTATATTTATAGGTGTTAAAACGGCTTTTGTCTTTTTTGATACGTTCAGGTGTGACTTTAATATGTGAATATTTACCATAGTTTAGTGTTCCATCCATTTGTAGGCGCATTCCTTTTTGTATTCGATTGACAATGACAGAAGCAATAATAGGCATTTCTTGTACGTTAGCTGCTTCTTTTTGGATGATCGATGCAGTTATGAGAGTCTGGAGCCATTTACTTGTATTGTAGTCTCCATAACTATCTATAGATAACTGTTTATATTTTTTATTGGATACTTTGAGTAAAAAAGATATAAGATTTTTTTCTTTTATCCCGTAAGGCACATGATAGGTATCTGCGAAGATGCCTGCTTCAGGATATAGAGAAAATTTATTGTAATAATTTTGCAATTTACTCGCATTTAAATCTAACTGCTTGGCAATATTTTCAAAAAATATAACTGAAGTTTCTCCTGGGATAAGTGTAATCTTATGTATCATTGTTATAGGTGAAGTTAGTTTATATAAAAAATCAATACGATTTAATGATGTCTCACCTATATCAACCCATCCACTTTTTGGTGTGCCTATAAGACGTAAGATGGTTCTATCAATGATACCTACATCATAGCCTTCTTTAGCCAGCTGTGATATAATGTTTTCTATTGAGCCCTTAGGTACAAAAAGCGTTTTTTTTGTCTCTACAGGTAAAGTAATGTAAAAGGCGAGTGAGATGAAAAAAGCCAGTAAAATGTTGACAACCCATACTGGACCTATCATCCATACACTTTTACGGGATTTTTTGATATTTTCAGTTGTCATATTTGCAGCTCTCTTTGTTTGGCTAAAAGTAGGTATCAAAGCCGATTTACTTGTTTTTGGCAAGTATAAAGTAGAGGGATTATACATCAAACTTGATAAAAAGCTGACGCTTATTGCAGAGAAGATTACAATTCCTAAAAGTAAAGCCAAACCTTCTTTTGAAAATATAGATCATACGTTTGATAAAATTAAAAACCTTTTTACCTTTTTTAAATATATTGAGTTAAAAAAAGTTATTTTTGAGAATAACCAGTTAAATATTATTTTTACTGATGATATTTTGTACTTGACTAGTAAAGATTATGAAATTGCAGGGAATATTCATAGAGTAGGTGAAACACTTGTAGCAGAGGTTTCTCTATTGCATCTCAAAAAAAAGAATATATATTTAAAAGGAAAGCTTACGTATCACCTTCATACAGATATTTTGGAAACGGAAGGTCATTTTGATGCGTATAACATTAAAGGTAATTTTAGTGCAAAAAAAGAAAAAGATACTATAGGTTTTAGTATCAAAAGTGATACATTTACAGACTTAAAGACGCTCATTAAAACCTTTAATTTAGATAAGACAGTAGAGTCTTGGATAGTTGATAGAGTAGAAGCGAAAAAATATACATTAAAAGTATTAAAAGGTAAATTAAACGTTAAAGATAATGAAATTAAAGTAGATTTTGACACCTTGTATGGTGAAGTACTTTTTGATGGCGTAAAAATTTTCTATCAAAAAGGTTTAGACCCTGTTGTAGCAAAAAATTTTATTTTGACATATAAGAATAACGCATTGTATTTTGATTTAATAGATCC
>DQVJ01000030.1 GCA_015661795.1 Sulfurovum sp. | reverse complement strand
TTAAAGTCATAAAAATGTTTCATGGGTTCTCCTGCATTGAGTAATGTTATGAGGAAAGTGATAAAAAGTATTTTTTTCATTGCATATCCTTACTGGTATTCTACAAAGTATAGCATTTAGAAATAAAAAAAGGAATTGTATCGAATATGGCAAGAGTATGGGCGGAGATAAACACTAACAAGAGTGTTTATCTGTGATTAATTAAAAAAATTATTCTCTTTTAAAATATCTATACCCTCTTTGATGGACTGTACTGAAATATCAAGTTTGGCTTTTGTCTCACTGTCTACATTCAGTTCAATAATTTTTTCGATACCTTTAGAACCTAAGACTACGGGTACACCAAGTGTTACATCTTTATAGCCATATTCACCATCAAGAAGTACAGAAGATGGAAGTACTATACGTGTATCATCTAAGATAGCTTCTACCATCACAGCTACAGCGCGACCTGGGGCATAGTATCCAGAAGTTTTAAGATGACTTACTATTTCAGCCCCACCTGTTTTTGTTTTTTGAATGATATCATCCATTTCGGATTTACTAAGCAGTTGATCTAAAGGTACCCCACCTACTGCAGATATTTGAGGGTATGGTATCATGTTTTCTCCATGGTCACCCAGGACAATAGCTCTTACCTGACCAGAGCCAAAACCAACTTTTTTATGGATTTGATATGCCATTCTGGCACCATCAAGTGCACCTGCCATACCGATAATTCTATTTCTGTCCCAACCTGTAAGTTGATGTACTACATAGGTCATCACATCAAGAGGGTTTGCTACACAAATGATAATCGCATCAGGAGAGTATTTCTTAATATTATTGACAACATCTGTAATGATTTTTGCATTGATCATAAGTAAATCAGCCCGTGTCATATCACCTTTTCTGGGAACACCCGCTGTAATGACAACAATATCACAGTCTTTCATATCACTTGGAGACTCTGCAGCTGAGACAATAGTGCCTTGAGGAGAGTAGGGCGCAACTTGGGCAATATCGATTGCTTTTCCTATAGCAACATCTGGTACAATATCATATAGTACAATTTCTCGACATGATCCTGTCATTGTTAATGCAAAAGCAGCAGTCGCTCCCACCGCTCCTGCACCTACAATCCCTACTTTTCTTTTTCTTAACATTATCTTTACTCCTTTTTTTATTGACTATATAATTATACAAATAAACACTTTATCTATGACCATAACTTCCTGTGGAAATATAGGTAGAAAGTGCCATTTGTTGTTTGCCTATGTCTGCTAGTGTATGGTGTACACGTTTGATAATGGCCCTCATGAAATCAAACATAACTTCGGGTTCTTCCGTGACAAGTGGTTTGATGTCTTCAGCTTTAAAACAGAGTACGGATGCATCTCCTAATGCCATAATAGAAGCAGTATGAGGTGTATCATCTATAAAACTAAGTTCACCAACCAAATCACCTTTTTCTAAAACATGCATGATACGCGGTTTTTTATCTTTTTCTATCTCATTAATGAGACCAAATCGCCCTTTGGTTACAATATAGAAACTGTTTTCCAAATCACCTTTTTTATAGATAAATTCACTGTCTTTGAAGTGAAGTTCTGCACAGGCACGTTCAGCAAATATTTGTGCTCCATCTTCACCAAGGTAGCTACCAATAGGTGCTTCCATAATGACTTTTTTTACTTTTTTAGCGTCAGGTTTTTCCATTTTTTCCTCCTATGAATTGAATTGCCATGTTAGGCAGCCACAGAACCAAAATAGCTTATAGCTTTTTTTAGGTTCTCTTTAGCTTTTGTTGTGAGACCTATCTGAAGTTCCCACTCATACCCTTTTATTTCTAGTAAATATACTTCTGGAAGATAGTCAAAGCATTGTTGACATGTTGCCAAAATGGACGGTACCGAGATGGCATGAGATGTAAAGCTAAAATCCATTTTTGGTGTTACTTTTTCTAAACGAAATGAACCAATCTCTTTATGCATACTTGCATCTATGAACAATACACGTTTTTTATAGCTGATCAAATCTGCATCTTCAAGATGTAACTGGTAATGCTTCATAGTCTCTGCTTGTGGACAGATACTATTTTCTTCAATCCAGTCAATAAATGCCCAACCCAGTCCATCATCTTGTCTACCTATGTTTCCAATACCATAGATGAGACTATCATCATTGTTGTATTCACATAATATATGCATAAGGTTATCGTCTTTTGTTTGCAAACAATTTTCCTTTAGCATCATAGATAGAGACATCCAAAGGCATATTACCTGTGGCATGTGTGGCACAACTCAGACAAGGATCATAAGCACGTATTCCCACTTCTATAGCATTCATCATACTTTCTGTGATAATGTCATTACCACCCAAATACTCTTCTGCTACAGAACGTACAGTACGGTTCATTACTGTGTTGTTTTGTGTCGTAGCTACTACAAGGTTACAAAAAGTGATGTTCCCTTCTTGATTTGCTTTGTAGTGATGCAACAAGGTACCTCTTGGGGCTTCAACCACTCCAACACCTTCGCCTGTCCAGTCCGCTTTGGAGTGTGTTAAGATGAGATCTTCTTTTTGTAAATCTGGATCATTGAGCAAATTCTTAATGAGTTCGGCAGAATGAAGTATTTCAATTGCTCTTGCCCAGTTGGTATGCAAAGTCATGTTATTTGCTTTTCCCTTGGTATAATCATGGAAACGTTCTAACGCTTCTTTGGCAAGTGGCGTGTCTGCACCATAGGACTTAGTTACATTGACACGTGCTAAGGGACCAACACGTACAGAACCAGCATCTCTTCCTAAAGATTTTAGGAAAGGAAACTTCATATAGCTCCACTCTTCTGTTGCTTCTGAAAAATAATCCAAATAATCATGATAGTCCATCTCTGTAATGATGTTTTTGTCATCATCCGTGATACGGATATTCCCGTGATAATAGTCTACGTTTCCATTTTCATCAACCAATGACATATTGAGTGCAGGGACATCTGCAAATGTATCTACCTGATGACGGTTTTTTTCATGAAAATCATAAAATATTTCTAAACCTTCTTTGGCATATTCTATGACTTTATCCATGGAGAGAAGACCATCTTCTCCATTAAGTAATCTGTCTCGCTCAGCAATAGAAATATTTTTATTGACCCCGCCTGGTATTGAATTGATTCCATGCATACGCTTACCAAGCACAGTTTTAATAGTTTCTTGTCCCCATTTACGAAGTTCGACTACACGTTTCACAAGTTCAGGGTTGGCTTCTACTAGACCAAGAACATTACGCTGTTCAGGTGGTGCATCCATCCCAAAAAGCATCTCTGGTACGATGAGGTAATAGTATGCTGTGACATGTGACTGCAACTGTTGGGCATAATGTCCTAATCTGCGTATTTTCTCTGGTGCTGGAAGCATATTAACACCTTTGCTGTAACCTACCCCAACCATGTCATCCAAGGCTTTGGCACCACAGAGGTGATGACTGACAAAACAGATACCACAAATCCGTTGCAACAACATAGGAGCTTCCCAATAGGGATGCCCTTGTATAAATTTTTCAAATCCTCTAAATTCGACCACGTGTAATTTGGCATCGACGACTTGGTTGTTGTCATCCAGTTGAATGGTGACTTTCCCATGCCCCTCAATACGAGTAACGGGGTCTATTACTAATTTTTGACCCATATTAAATCCTTTTTTTAATCATATCTATTGATAGATGTTGGTAAATCGATTTCTCTTCCATTGACCAAATCATCTAATACTTTAAAAATTGCTTCTCCTTCAGGTGGACATCCAGGTAAAAAATAATCCATTTTTACGACTTCATGACAAGGATATACTTTACTTGTAATCAGTGGTAAATCTTCATGAAAAGGGATGACAGGTTTTATCCCTGGCACAGCGGTGGGCGAATCTATATAGGCTTCTTTAAAACATGCTTCAAGTTCAACATCATTCCGCATGGCAGGCACACCACCCCATACAGCACAAGCTCCTACAGAGATAAGTATGTCACAGTTTTCTCTAAAGTGCTCTAGCGTTTCTATATTCTCATCATTTGCAACACCACCTTCCACAAACCCTATAGCACACCTTTTGGGTATACGTTTAATATCTGTTATAGAAGCACGACTAATATTAATCTTGTCAAGTAAAGACAATAATCCAGCATCCATATCAAGGAAGGAGAGTGTACAGCCCCAACATCCACAAAGCCCTATCATAGCAACTTGTATTTTCTCTTCTCTTTTTGCCATGATAGCTGGATCCATAGGTGTAGCAGGAAGTTCATGAGAAGCAATCTCATCTTTGAGTACATTACTCATTTGTTTTTCCTTTCAAAATACGCTCTTTTATAGATTTTATTTCATACTTACGCTCACCTATAGGTTTATTAAACCCAAGGTCTTTGTCGATAATACATCCTACAGGACAAATATCTGCAGCACGTTTGACTTGTTTAGGTGTCATTTTATCTGCAAGTTTGACATCTATTTCTATGCTTGCGTGTGTACTTCTTTTATCGATAGAAAATATTTTTTGTCCTGTTTCCTCATCGCGTATAAATTCAACACAACGTTGACAAAAAATACATCGGTCTCTCTCAAGCCAAATATATTTGGATGCATGGTCACGTGTTCGCACAGGAAAACGGTAGGGAAAGCGTGAGACCATCATGCCAGTTTCATATCCAACAGCTTGTAATTCACAACGACCACTTTTTTCACAACTTGGACAGTTATGGTTGCCTTCTACAAATAAAAATTCTACCAATGCTTTACGCATATCTACCAAGTCAGGTGTATCTACTTCTACTTCCATACCCTCATAAACCGGTACCGTACAAGAAGCCATCACATGTCCATTTACCCGTACTGAACAGACACGGCATGTTCCTAAACAAGGCTTCCCTCGCATATAGCAAAGACTGGGAATATAGACACCATGGTCAGAAGCAACATCTATGAGAGGTTTGCCTATTAGGGCTTGAATTTTTTTCCCGTCTAGGGTGATTTCAGTTTTCATTCTGCCTCCTCTTTCATCAGTGTTTTATAGGCATTCTTATGTCCCTTGAGGGCAGCATCCATATCAAATGATGGTAACAGTGGTCCATTAGGGACTACAAGTTTTCTCTTATAGATTTCAGGGAACTTGTTCAGTGTGGTTAAAATAGGATTTGGAGAAGTAGCACCTAGTCCACAACGGCTGGTACTTTTTACCAGATTTCCCCAGCTTACAATCTCGTCCAAATCTTGTTGACATGCTTTACCATCAATTACACGTTCTACTTTATGTAACAAGTCTACATTACCTGCACGGCAAGGGATACAGATACCACATGATTCATCGACAAAAAATTCCATAAAATGTTTCACTACGCCAAGCATATCTCTGCTTTGGTTAAATATCATTAAAGAACCATTACATGATAAGTCACTGTAACAGAATTCACGTTCCCCGTCTTTGAGTGCTGATACACATTCCCCAGAAGGTCCACTGATTTGTATGGCCTTTGCATCTTTTGCACCTACCAGACGTAATACTTCGTTTAGCATCATACCCCATTCGATTTCATAAATTCCAGGATAGTGACAATCTCCAGATACACTGAGTAAACGGGTACCAGAAGATGCTTCTGTACCCATAGCCTTATACCATGCACCACCTTTTTCTACTATCCTACTCACAGCAGCAAATGTCTCAACATTGTTTACACTGGTTGGTTGACCCAAGTATCCTTCTTGTATAGGGTAGGGAGGTTTGAGACGGGGTGTTCCGCGTTTGCCTTCACAGGATTCTATGAGTGCGGTTTCATCACCACAAACGTAGGCACCTGCACCCATTTGGATACGTATGTCAAAATGAAAGTCTTTTCGACCTAATATATCTTTTCCCAAAAGACCTTCATCATGAAATTCTTGTATCTGTTTTTCTAGGTAGGCTTTAAGGTACCAATACTCTGCACGTAAATAAATAATACCAACAGAAGAGTCTATAGCATGTGCACAGACAATCATCCCTAACAACACATCTTTAGGTGACCGGGTTAAGAGCACTCTGTCTTTAAATGTTCCAGGCTCCCCTTCATCAGCATTACAGATGACATATTTTTCTTCACCTTCAGCTTCACGACAAAGTCGCCATTTCAACCCAGTTGGAAAACCTGCTCCTCCACGTCCTCGAATATTTGAATCTAATACAGTTTCAATAACTTCTTCAGGAAGGGCAGATAAACATTTGGAGAGGATTACTCTATAGTTTCGTTCTTTTTTAAAAAAAACAGACCCTTTGTTCTGAATGTTAGTCGATACCATGGCATCTATATAAGCTACCTCTGTATGAGGATGTTGATTGGGATTGGCTATTTCTTCAGCACTTTTGCCTTCTTTCAAGGCAGAGATGATATCTTCAATTTTTTCTGTTGTAAGATTGGTAAAAACGACTTTGTCCACCATCATAGCGGGTTCTTGATCACTTAAACCTATACAATTGGTATGGTACAAACCAAATGTACCACTTTCATCTACTGTTCCAAATGCACAGCCGGTTTCTTTTTCTAGTGCAGCATGTACTTTATCATAATTAGACATTTTAGCGATGACTGTATCACTAAGATAAATTTGATGTTTTCCTGCGGGTTGGGCATGAAAAAAGTGATAGAAAGAGGAAGTTTCTCGAATATCAAGAGGAGACATGTTTAAAGCATCTGAAAGTTGATTCACCGCTTCATCAGATATATATCCATAGTGGTTATGAATATCCCATAATATATCCATCAATCGTGTTTTATCAGA
>DQVJ01000186.1 GCA_015661795.1 Sulfurovum sp. | reverse complement strand
CTATAAAATTCGTGATGCAATCAAAGATGCCCTTCAAATCATGATGCAATACACTGACAGTGAATCAAAAGCATTTTTTAAAGATAAACTTGACGAAATGATTTTGAAATATTTTTCAAAAGAACCATTTGATAAAAAAAAGTATATCTCACCTGAGCAAAACCTATCAAGCCCTATTGTGAAATCACTGCATAAGGCACTGCAAACACTTACTTATATTGAAAATGTAGGGAGAACATTTAGTGCGGAAATGGTTGAGAATTATTCACATATATATCGGACTGCAAAACTTTCCAAATCAAAATTTTTAAGAATCATTAATACCATCAATACTTCTGCATTTGGAGAGCTGGTTAATGAATATCTTTCCCCTTTACGCTTAGATATAGCAAGTATACTTCTTATCCTTAGTGTTATATTCATCATCTTCTTGATACAATTTATTATACGTTATATGGTAAATAATTATTTAAAGCATTATGCATTTAAAGAAGATGATATTGATTATATTCATTCTCGTATTACAAGATTGTTTAATATTATTACCTCATTATTTATAGTACATTTGATACTTGTTGTTTATATTGGAATCGATGCTCAAAGTATTATTATTAGTAAAATATTTGGTGTTATCTATGTACTACTTGTGGCACTACTTCTCTATAGAATTGCCAATACTGTTGCTTATTTGAAAATGGAAGGTATACGAAACAATAAATTATTTAAAAATGAGATCGTTAATCTTCTCATTAAAGTATATAATGTCTTTATTTTTATTGTCGCAACTATTACTATATTAAAAATTCTTGGTGTAAATCTTACCGCATTACTTTCAGGTCTTGGTATCTTTGGTGCTGCTATCGCTTTTGCGGCAAAAGACAGCATAGCAAATATCTTTGGTTCTATCTCAATCCTTGCGGGAGATGTCTTTGAACAAGGAGACTGGATTGAAAGCAAAGATGTAAACGGTACTGTTGTCGAAATCGGACTTCGTGCCACTACTATACGTACATTTGATAATGCCCTTATTTCTATTCCCAATTCAGAATTGGCAAACAATGGTGTAAAAAATTGGAGCAGACGAAGTATAGGAAGACGTATAAAGATGAATATCGGGGTTACGTATGAATCTGATTTTAACGATATTCGACAAGCTATTGATGATATAAAAGAAATGCTTAAAGAACATCCTGATATTGCTAATGAGCGTACTGAATATCAAAATATATATAGACAGGCAAAGCTTGTCTCTACTGAAGATTTTAAAGGTGTTAAACGTACAACCCTGGTATATATGGATGAGTTTACAGATTCAAGTATCAACATTTTAGTCTACTGCTTTTCACGTTCTGTTGTTTGGACTGAATGGCTTGAAGTAAAAGAGGATATCATGTTTAAAATAGCAAATATATTAAAAAAGAATAATCTTGCATTTGCCTATCCAACACTTATGATTCATCAATCAAAAGAAGAATAATAAATTAATCATGAACATTTTTGCCATTCAAATAATTTGAATGGCAAAAAGCGTGATTTAAAGCACAGATTTTATAGCGTCTTTGGCAACCTCTTTTTTAACTGGGTTAGAACCCACAGCTTTTTCTGCAGCCATGTCTACAGCTTTATCTGTTAAGGATGTCTCTTTGGCTGCACCTTCTGTCACCTTTTGGGTAATAGACCCTGCATCTGGTGTGGATGTTTTAGAACCCATCATACTATCCATAGCATTCGTTTTCATCTTATCCATAGGATCTTCTTTCCCTAAAGCTTTATCCGCAACTTTATCCGCTACATCTTTTTTTACAGCATCATCACCAGCTACTTCTTTCACAGCTGTTGTTCTCACTTCACTTTTAACTTTAGACATCGCAACATCTTTGGCAACATCAGTCATCATATCTGCAAATAAGCTTGTCGCAGCAATTGTAGAAATTAATATTAGTTTTTTCATTTTTTTCCCTTATACATTTTTATAGGTTATAGTCATAACCATAAATACATTATAGCAGAAACAATGTGGAGGAATTGTGTTTGAATTGTAATGATTTAGCAATTTTTCTTAAGCTATTTTATAGGCCTAAAAAAATAATCTAGTTTACTCCACATAGGTATTAAATACAAAGCCATATGGAGTATCTCTAAAATCTCTAGAGATACATTCAAAAAAGTATCACATTGACAGAAGGTATGTGATACCCACTGCACATGCGGAGGCTCCTATATAGCCTGCACCAAACATAAATGAAGAAAGTAATTTAAGCAGGGGTTGAAAACGCCATTTCACCAAAAGTATAATCAGTGAACCTATCATAGAGGGTAGAAAAATATATGCCAAGAAATAACCTGAAGCATACTCATTTGCTATAAGAATTTGTGTTGAGATAATTACACCTATGATGAAAACGCCAACTATATATATAATCATATATTTAACCGTATCAAATTTCTCAAGACTCTCTTTTATATCTAACTCTTTCGTAAAAATATCTTTTATATCTGAAAAATCTGCATCTTTTAAAGACAGTTCTTCCACTGTGAAAAATAAAATAATGCTCGCAAAAAATGCTATTGCTATTGCTATCATAAATATACCCATATTAAATCCTTTCATATCGTGTACATTACTCAAGTCATTATAACAAAACTATTTTAATATTATTTTAAGTTATATGATTAATGAAGAAATATGCTTTTAGGGGAGATAGTATAGAAAAATTGAATCGAAGATACAAGAAGATGTCCACTATCTTAATATATTACGATAGTGGACAGATAAAAATATTGATTACTCAACCATCGCTTCAAGCTCTTCTTTAGAGACTTTATTGAAGTTTAGGTATTTATAGATATCATCAGTCATTTCTGGCTTGATTTTGTTTTGTACTATTTCTAAGTACTCAGATGCAGATGGGAGTCTACCTTTAAGTGCAACCACTGCTGCAAGCTCTGCTGAACCTAGGTATACTTGACTTCCTTTTCCAAGTCTGTTGTCAAAGTTACGTGTACTTGTAGAGAATACCCATGCATTTTGTTTAACAGCTGCTTGGTTACCCATACAGAGTGAACATCCTGGAGGCTCTATACGTGCTCCTGCCATTCCCCATACTGAGTAGTACCCTTCTTCTTGAAGTGTTTTTTCATCCATTT
This sequence comes from Sulfurovum sp., assembly GCA_015661795.1. GTDB lineage: Bacteria > Campylobacterota > Campylobacteria > Campylobacterales > Sulfurovaceae > Sulfurovum. The sequence goes on along the minus strand of DQVJ01000186.1, from coordinate 37 downwards.
TTGTAGGGGGACATACCCAAAGTTTAGTCTCAACTGG
>DQVJ01000053.1 GCA_015661795.1 Sulfurovum sp. | reverse complement strand
TACATGACGAAAACTTATCTCTCTTAAGCGACCTATCTCTTTAATCACACAATTTTCTACTTCACTTTCATAGACAATAATACTTTTACCATCTAGTGTCTCTCCCAACAATTATACTAATTTATACCCTATTCCCCATACTGGGACAAAATATTCTTTTTGCCCATCGGGGTCTATCTTTTTTTTAAGTCTATTTATCGCTACATTGATGGTTTTATCATGAAAATTAACAGAATCCTCTCCCCATACCTCATCACGTAGAAAATCTCTATTTAAAGGATGATGAGGTGTTTTTATAAATGTATGAAGCAGACGAAATTCCAAATTGGTAAGATCTATCACTTGTCCGTCTATTCGCAATAAATGCTGATGCATATCAAGTACCAAATCGCGATATTTTACCTTGTCACTCTCTTTAAGTCCTGAACGCTTCAATAATGCAGCAACACGAAGCAGCAATTCTTTAGACTTAAAAGGTTTCGTCATATAGTCATCCCCACCGCTTGTAAAACCCTCTTCCAAGTCAGAGTCTTTATCTCTTGCGGTAAGAAAGATGACAGGAATTTCATACCCTTGCCCCCTTAAATGGGAAACAAACTCTGAACCTTCTACTCCAGGGAGATTCCTATCGACAATCATAAGTGCAGGATTTTCTTCCTCAATAAAAAGTTCAACATTCTCAGTAGAGAGAAACCCTGTTACGGTGTATCCCTCTTTTACAAGATGATACTCTAAAAGTTCTAAAATATCTTCTTCATCTTCTATTACAACGATTTCTATGTTTTTATTTTCCATACCTTATCATAATATCAATTCATAACATTTTGATTACAGGTAATTAGTTAACCCCTTTAATAACATAAAAAATAATAGCAGAAAGTGTAGCAGCTGCGGGTACAGTAATAATCCATGCCGCTATAATTTTCTTCACCATACCACGTTTCACATAATTTTCTTTCAAGCTTCGCTTAATACTCTTTACTTTTTTCTTCTGTCTCTTTTGTGCTTCTATAAGTTCTACTTGTCTTTTGTAGTCCTCTTCTGTCTTCAGGGTATTTAATTCTTCTTTAATTTTATGCAGTATCTCAGATTCAATTTGAAGTTTGGTATGTTTTTCATCCATATTTTTAGAATCCAACCATTCACGTAAAAACCCAACTCCAAAGATTGCCCCCACCGCGATATGTGTAGAGGATACAGGTAACCCTAACTGAGAAGCAATCACTACTGTAATAGCTGCAGCCATCATGATAGAAAAGGCTCTCATCTGATCGAGTTCTGTAATTTCAGAACCTACTGTTTTAATAAGTCTTGGTCCAAAAAGTGCTAAACCTATAGCAATACCCAATCCACCTACAACCATTACCCATAAAGGAATAGCCGCTTTTACTGACACACCATGTGTTGTCAAGGCATCATACACTGCCGCCAATGGACCTACTGCATTGGCAACATCATTGGCACCATGGGCAAAAGAAAGTAATGCCGCTGCAAAGATAAGGGGTATGGTAAACAGAATATTGATAGAATTCCTACTGTTGTCTAAACCTAGCACCTTTTGTGCTATACGTGGCTTCACAAATATATATGTAATTACTGCACCAACCATACCAAACACTAACGCTACTTCAATACCTGGCTTTTTTGTTTGCGGTAAAAAGCTTAAGATATCAACAATAACAGGCCACACTTTTTTAAGTCCTTTTACCGTAAGATATGTTACAAAAGCTGCGGTCATTAATGCCACCAAAAAAGGTACTATTTTTTTTGCCGCTTCTAACTTGTCTTCTTTGTAAATAATTTGCGATTTTATAATATAAAGAAAAATAGCCGCTATGACACCACCAAGTACAGGAGATATAACCCATGATGCGGCTATCTTACCCATAGTTCCCCAAGAGACAATAGCAAAGCCACCCGCCGCAATCCCCCCACCCAGTACTCCACCGACAATAGAGTGTGTCGTTGATACGGGTGCTTTAAGCCAAGTAGCAAGATTGAGCCAAAGTGCTGCAGATAAAAGTGCTGCAGACATAGCATAGACAAATGTCATGGGGTCTCCCCCAAAAGCAACAGGATCAATGATACCTTTTTTGATAGTTCCTACTACATCTCCTCCAGCAATAAGTGCTCCAGATGCTTCAAAAACAGAAGCAATCACGATAGCCATACCAATTGTAAGCGCCCCAGAGCCAACTGCTGGTCCTACATTATTTGCCACATCATTGGCACCAATATTCATCGCCATATAGGCACCAAAAACAGCTGCTAAAACTAAAAACCCACCATGTGTATCCTGTCTGATAATACTGTCTGCATAAAAAGCTACAGCCACTGCAAAAGCTGCTCCAAGTATTATTTTAAATATGTTATTCACTTTTCTTCCTTTCTCATCACCAAATAATTTGGAAGTATAGAAGAAAAGTATTACAATTTTGTTACCAAAATTTTTTCTATATATTTAACTACTTTAATGCTTGCCGAGTAAATAGTTTACTTCTAAAAAATAAGTTGCCAACTCATAATACTCTTTCAATAATTTCTGTTCAACTTTAAGTGTGACTATTTCTCTTTGATTTAAAAACATTAAATTTCCAATACCTTCATGAAGCTTCTTTATTTCAACTGACTCAAGCTTTTTCACAAGCAATAATTCTTTTTTTAAAAGCTTGATCGTCATTTTTTTAGTTTTTATTTTCTGATATATATTTAAGATACTTGTTTCAAGTTCTCTTATAGATTTCAGCTTTTGATTTTGAATCATGAGATTTTTTTTCTGTAGTACCTCATCCATACCACTATATTTTCTGCGTTCAAGAGGAAAATTAAAATTAAGAGAGACCTTATACCCTTCCTTATTGATAGGATCATAAACACCTGAAAACTTCATGTCAAATTTAGGGTATTGTTCTAAATTGTTATATTCTTTTTTAAGGGCAAGTTTTTCTAATTCAACATCGATGACTTTTAAGTCAGGTCTGTTTTCTATGGCCAACCTAATTGCTTCATTCATATCCAGTAACATATTTTTTTTCATGCCTAACATAGGCAACTTATACATTTTACTAAAATCTTTTTTTTCAACGCCTAAGTATTGTAAAAAAATATTTTGCACCATATTAAAATTATTTTTTTCATAAATATACTGTTGTTCCCGACCTAAAATAAGCTGCCGTATCTCTATATCTGCGACAGAGGGAAGTTGTCCTGCTTGAACCTGTTTAGCGATAAACGAATGTGTTTTTTTTGCTTTATGTAGCAACCTTTTTTGTGTATCTTTTAACTGATTTTGTAACAATACTTGATAATATATTTTTGTAATATTGAAATAAAGTTTTAAAAGGTTATATTTACTTTGATATTCAGACTGTACTGTCCCTAGTCTTGCCGACTGTATATCTACTTTATTTTTACTAATATCATATAAAACGGATAACAATGGCACTTTGATACTTGATATTATTTCTCCATTTTGTCCCGTTTGAATATTATTAAATTCTTGTAATCCCTCAGCTTTACGATACCCTACGGAAAATTCTATCCCATTTTCTATAGGTTTCAATAATTCTACTTCTTCATAGGTTCCTGATGTTGTTGGATAGTTTTTATTATCATATGAGGCATTCAATTGCGTATCTAATGAACCTTCAGAAAACAGTTCTCGTCCTTTAGCTATATACTGTTCCCCTATTGCTTGATAATAAAAAGGATTTTTTTTATTTAGATATTGATGGATATGCTGAGGTAAAAATACCTCTTTCCCTTCAAGAAAAAACAGGCATACAAAAAAAAGACTTACTACTTTCACTGTACATTCTCTTGTATATTCACCATTTTAGGAGGCTGTGCGGCAAGTAGTCTCCATAATTCGTACCATATATGAACAGTCTTAAGGCGTATCCACAGTGTTGCTTCTGTTCCTATCCTTAAATGTTCTGAGTCTGGCCATGGGTCATCTTCTGGGTCTTCCACAACCAAAGCATAATAAACCCCTTTTTCATGTGAGGCACGTTCTATGCTTTTGATTGTACCTCCATATGTACCATGTGAAATATGTGGCCACCCTGAGATGTTTAAGGCAGGCCATCCATAAAAAATGATACGTACCTTTAGCCCTTTTTTGATCAGTGGCATATTAAAAATAGGTACTTTTAAGAGAATAGCTCGTTCAGTCACTTTTGGTGAAAAGTACATCACTTCTTCACCTTTTTTCAATAATATATTTTGCTCTGCTTGATAGATCCGCATAATGTGACCATCACTTTTTGCTACTATTTCCTTACTCAAGTATCGTGAAAGGATCACTGAACTTTTGTCAATTTCTTGCTGCAATGTATTGATAGAACTTTGGGTACTTAATTTTTTATTTTGAATATCATTTAATTTAAGTTCTGATTCATTCATAAAACGCATTTTTTCTTTTTGTGTGATATTTAGCTCATTATACATATTTTCTAGATCTACTGTAATTTTTTCTGCTGCTGCTTCTGTTTTTAATGTATGAAATTTTTTGAGTTCTAAACCACGCTTAGACTCAATACCATCCTTAAAAAGCCTCTTTGCTCTCTTATAATTAATTTTTTCAATTGCAGACTGATTACGTAATGCCTTTTGCTGCTGATTTAATGCTTTGACTTTATTTTGTAACTGTATGAGTTTAGTGTCATACACTTCTATACCCATCTCCATACTTTTTTTCTGTTGTTTAAAATTATCTTCGAGATTCTTATAGCGCTCTTTAGCATTGTGTAAAGTATTACGATACTCCTGCACAATACGTGAAAGTTTTTCCTGATAAGAAGCATCCAGATCTTTCATACTAAATAGTTTATCACCTTTTTGAACATACTGATTTTCTTTCACATCAACGGATTCTATAAAACCATCAATCGTTGAAACAATTTTATAATTACGCTCATCAGGGTTCAGGGCAGTCACCGTACCTACCCCCTTAACTGTTTGTTGCCAAGGCAACCACAATAATGCCATAATCACAATAAAAATCGCTATTGTAATCAGTATATAGCGGCCAACAAATGAACCTGGCTCTACACGTTTTAACACATTATATTTATACATTAGAGCTTTCCAGTTTTTTTGAAAGTTTGTCTATTTTATAAAAACCTTCAACCATATCATAAATATAATCTATCTGCTGCATAAAATCTCGCAATGAGTAAGTGACAGCAATAATAATGATTTCAGAAGCAACAAATTCACCAATGGGCATCTTGCCTTCAAAAACCAAATATCCCCCTAAAATAAAAAAAGAACTCAATATAAGTCCTTCCATAAAGAAGGTGAGGGATAACTGCCTAATAATAACCGTAAACATTTTTGTTCGTGCCTTCACAAACCGTACCAATAAATGATCTAACTGTTGAAAAATATTTTTAGCTTCTTCTTGGTACTCAGGAATATTTTGCAAAAAATAGATGGCATCATGCTTTGCATTAGAACGCTCTATTGCAAACAGCATACCATTCTTCCCCAGAAAAAGTATAATGACAAGAAAGATAATAATAAAAAAGATTCCTAAGAAAAATAAGTTCATATCAAATATAAGCAAAAGAAGTAAGCTGACTACGAGCTTGACGGCAAGTCCTGAACCATTTAAAACCAATATAGGGAAAAGTTTTTGAATAGAAATCACATCAAAAAAATAGTTCATATGTTTATCAAGACTTTGATCCACAACATGCCCTTTTATATCAACAGAAGATTCAGCCATTTTAATAGCCTGTTGTACAAATATTTTTTGTTCAAATTTCTCAACAATATATTGTTTTAGGATTTGTAATATTGTAATACCAATAAAAATAGTAACCACAATAAAACTGAGTACGGTAATGGAAAGTGTGGCATGTGCCAATACGGAGTTAATAATCACAGCTGAAGCCAAAGGACTCACCATCAGTAAAAAGGCTTCCAATACAGAATAATACATAAGATAAAAAATATTTTTCTTATCTCCGCTAATAATGTCATTTAGATTTCGTACAACAAGTGCAGAAATACTAATTTTCGTTTCACTTGTCATTTATTTCCATAAGAAAAGTATACAAAAACTTGAATCACTTTCTATTGTATACATTTATTTTGGGAAAATTATAACATAGTTTTGTAAACCTATCAACATATTTTTATGTAAAAATAAATATACAAATAGTTTGCCCTAAATGGGCAAACTTACTAGAAGAACCACTGAGAAGTAACTCTAAAGATATCGTCTGTTCTATTACCCGTGTTCACACCATACTCATCTTGTTGGTACAAAATACCAACCTTGGTTGTATTCCCACGAAGATACCAGTTTACCCCTACAGTTTTTGACGTAACATTATAGCCGTCTGTATCATTCAGTCTGTCCCAAGATTCATAACGGAAATATGGAGCAACATAACCAAGTTCGGGGAAAACATACTCTCCTGTCACATACCATCCGTCTGATGTACCTGTTTCCACAGGACCAGTAACCTTCCAATCTTTGACTACATCATCAAATTTAAAGTATTCCCCCTGTAAGAAAAGCCCACCATAATGCATAGATGCTTCTACATTTAAGAGGTTACGATTTAAATCAAAGGTAGCATTTGTTGGGCTATCTGTACTTACAGTTCCTTTTAATTCAGGGATTGACCAATAAGCCACACCTACAGAAAAATGTTTTCCTACACCCATATAGGTTTCAGTTTTAAGCGTCTCCTCCCATCCATCAAATGGAGAAAAGACTACTTTCCCTCCATAAAAGAAACTTTGTTTTTCAAGGTTTGCATTCACCTTTGAACCTTTTACTCCAGCTGCATCCAATGCTTTATCTGGACTTGAAGCAGAACCCACAGCTACTTGGTAATGAATCTTTTTATTCCAATCACCATACATCTGTACGTTGGCTCCACGCCGGTTAAAAGAGATGAATTGTGCCGCATAATCAGCAATATATGGTCTATCATAATTAATCACTCTTGCAGATTTTACAGTTTCTGTTCTTGAAATGTCTATTTTGGCTCTATAAAGTTTAAAGTTTACCAAAGAAGTGTCAAAAGGTTTTTTGATTTTTAAATAAGCATCCCCAACATTGAAATTACCTTCTGTATTTTCAATACCATAGTTAGACTTGTCATTACGGACATCCATCACAAAAGAGGTATGCTTACCAAAACCTGCAGCTACTTCAAGTCTTACACGCCTAAGGTATGCATCTTGAATTCTTGCATCATCTCCTTCTTTAAATGATTCCAATGTCCCTTGTATCCGTACTCCTGCCTTGAACCACATATCTGAAGCATCTTCTGGAACAAATTTCATATTTATATGTGTTTCTTTACCCAAAAGGAAATCTGGTGATTCTTGGTTAATAAGCGTGATACCATTTCCTGTAGATGCCGTACTGCTTGCTACACTTTTAGATGATTTTTCTGCCTCAAGTGCATCAATCTTTTTAGACATAGTTTCCAATTGTCCCTTTAGCACTTCTAGATCTGTTTTTGCATTTGCTGTTGTAACCATAGCGATAACTGCAGCTGAGAGTAAGATTTTTTTCATTTTTTATCTTCCTTGTTTTAATTGATTGCGGAAGTATAGAAAAAAATGGTTACAAAATGGTTACAAAACATGATACCTTAGAAGCACTTAGTATAAAACTATTTCTTGTTACTATTTTGTAATCCAATCATCATAGTATGTCACCATCTCATGATGAGATAAAATAAAAAAGGAGAAAAAATGAAAATAAGTAAATTACTACAAAAAGTCATTAAAAAAGAAGGTAAACATTCTGCAACTGCCAATATCGTTGTAAAATACCAAAATTCTAAAGAGTTTCATTATCTTATAGATACTAAAAAATAAACATTACTCCGATACCGCTGTATCACATTTTCATGTCAGTACCTAATTTTTATGTGTTTCCAAATGGATTCATACCACCCATCATACCCATCGCCTGAGACTTTTTGTTCTCTTCCACCATTTTATTAGCATCATTCATGACTGAGATAAGTAACAATTGAAGTAAATTTTTATCATCCAACATCGAATCATCTATATTCAAATCGATGATTTCCCCTGCACCATTCACCGTCAACTCTATAAGTCCCCCACCTGCTTTAGCAGTAAACTGTATATTCTTTGATTGTTCTTCTATCTCTTTGGCTTTATCTTGCATCTGAGACATCATCTCAGACATTTTTTTCATATCAAAACCCTCAAACATTACTCAAGACCTTCAAATTCTTGTGCAATTGCATTGTCATCATCCAATATAACAATTTTTGGCTGGTATACATCTGCTTCTTTTTCATCCATACTTGCATAAGCAATAATAATGATTTTATCACCCTTATGCACTTTTCTAGCAGCAGCACCATTGAGGCAGATATCTCTTTTTCCCCGTTCTCCAGGGATAATATATGTAGAAAATCGTTCACCATTATTCACATTCACAATATCTATCTTTTGACCTACACGCATATTAGCAGCATCAAGTAGTGCTTGATCAATCGTGATAGACCCCACATAATTAAGATTTGCGTCTGTAACAGTTGCTCGATGCAGTTTACTGTACAACATTGTAATATTCATATTAATGGTCTCCTTAAAATGGTTAAATGCCCATTTTCATTCCTCTTCGCAAATGTATGTCTTCGATCAGAGTAATCATTATAGTAAAATTTGTGCAGGATTATATCAGAATCCCACCAATATTACTATTATACTAAAAATTGTGAGAAAATTGAGAAAAAATCCTAAATAAACAGTTAGGATTTATCTAGAATAGTCGGGCGACTACTCTATTTTGCTATCGATGCAGGTGATATTGGCTCACCCCACATTGCTTCTGGCACTACATACTCTGAAACAACATTGCCACCGATAATATGCTCATCAATGATTTTATCTATTTTCTCTTTTGTTAATCCTACATACATAGTATGACCTGGCTCTACAAGCATCACAGGGCCTAAGGCACATCTGTTAAGACAACCTGTTTTTATAGGTGAAACTGTACCCACGATACCTTTCATCATTAAAGACTGAGCAAGGTGCATAAAAAGTTCTTGAGATTCTGGATCATCTGCTTTTACACAGCTTGGTTTTGGCATCCCTGGTGGTGCTGATTGTTCACATTTGAGTATATAAAACGCTGGTTGTGGTATTGCTGGCATCATATTGAAGTCCTTAAAGTTTAATTGAGAGTATTTTACTCCGATTTACTTAATATGAGATTATATTACTTTTCTAAATTTAAAAATTCGCGTACCACTTTTCTATCATCAAAGGGGTGCTTCACCCCTTTTATCTCTTGATAATCTTCATCCCCTTTACCGAGAATGAGAAGTACTTCATTCTCTTCTAGTGCATCAAGTGCGAGCTTTATAGCAAATTTTCTATCTGGGCAGGCAGTGACATTATCTTTCCCATGTAACCCCTTCAAGATGTCTTCTAGTATCATCTCTGGTACTTCATCTCTTGGGTTGTCTGAGGTAACATAAATCTTGTTTGCATATCGTCCTGCTACTGCTCCCATTCGTGGACGTTTACCTTTGTCACGGTTACCACCTGCACCAAACACAACAGAAATGTCTCTGTCTTTCATGGACTCTAAGACTGCATGCATGCCATCATCCGTGTGTGCGAAATCCACTATAACCAAAGGATTCCGAGAGACAACTTCCATACGTCCAGAAACTCCTGCAAAATGCTCTGTCACTTCACATACCTCTTCTATATTCCGCCCTGTTAGCATTTGCACAGAACCTATAGCTGCCATAAGATTAAAGAGGTTAAAAAGTCCTACCATAGGAGAATGGAAAGTAGCTTCCGTACGTAAATGCTTTATCCCTGCAGTAATTCCATGCAATAGTGAAAATGCCTGTACTTTAAATGTGGCTGGTTCATCCACCCCATAACTTTGCGCACCTATAGGGTTATAGGTTATGTTTTTAATGTCATCTTTATTCAATAATTTTGGCGTTTCGTCTGCAAAGAAAAGACTCTTTATCCGTCTGTACTCTTCTACCGTACCATGATAGTCCAAATGGTCAGAAGTCACATTGGTATGCACTTTCAGTGCAAACTCAATGCCTTCTATACGCTTTTGGTCAATGGCATGTGAACTCACTTCCATAATAAAATAATTACATCCTAAATCATGTGTCTGTTTCATGTTATGGAGCGTTTCCAAGATAGAAGGTGTAGTCATACTTTTCTCTTCTATGCGCTTCTCCTCAGCAAAAAGTCCTCGCGTACCTTGTAGTGCAGGCTTTTCATCTAAGTCAAGTAAAAAGGAATATATTGCTGCAGTAACGGTTGTTTTACCATTGGTTCCAGTCACCCCTACAACCTTCATAGCTGTGAGTTTCCAAATATCTATAAGGGCATCTGGTGTAATGCACTCAGGTTTTTTCTCCATTACATCATAATATTTATTATTCTGTGCTGTATGTAAAAAAAGTGTTTCATCATCTATTTTACTGGTATCATCTGTTATATATTTATAACCAGCAGTAACAAAATCTAATTTCAAATTACTTACCACTTACCACATGATATAAAGCAAGTATTTCCTGATCATTCCCAAACAATTGACTTGAAGCATCAAGATATCCCAATGCCATCTCCGAAAATCCTTCATCTGAAAGTCGTGTAACAAAATCAATGAATTCGTCTTTGTTTGTAATGACAACTTTCGTTGAAAACATGATATCTTCAAAAGTTTTTTTGAAAGATCCTCGACTTTCCACAAGGAGTATAAAATCACTATACCTGATACCATCACTATATTCGACCTGTTCTTGCATAGGATCACGCAATAGTGCTTCTATTTTTTGTTTAGAACTATCTAGATTTTCTATAAGACCATTGATAATATCAACAGCATTCTCTTTTTCATCCTTTATCAATTGATAATAATCAAAAAGAGCCTGAGCTTCTTCTTCACTGTCAATACCAAGATCACTCAAGTAAGCGCCTATTTTTGCCTCATCTAACATCGGGTAATCTTCTAATATTAGACCATAAACTCTCAGAGCATTTGTATAGTCACCCTTTAGGAACTCATCTTCAGCACGTTGAAGCAATAACTCTTGGTTCACTTTACTCATTTTAAGCCAATTGATCCAATTTATCTTCAAAACCGTGCGGGACATTTACCACAGTAATCTCTGGGTGGATAAGTGCCTGCATCTGCTTTTCAACGCCAAATTTTATAGTTGTTCCAGAAGATCCACAACCAACACATGCTCCTTGAAGTTGTACATATACTTTTCCATTATTAATACTCAATAGTGTAATATCCCCACCATCAAGTTTAATAGATGGTCTTACTTTATCAATTACGCTTTCTACTGCTGGTTGTAATTCGTCATCTGTAAATGGAATCAAAATATCTCCTTTGTTGATATCTATAAACACTCAAACTTATTATATTATAACAAAACCATAATAAATTTTTTGTGTATCAATGTTCTCTAGCTGTGTTATACACTAAAAGTATCTCTTTGTCAACTTATTGTGTATATCTTAGCAATATAAAAAATTAACATTTTTCATGTATAGTATAATTTACAAATTAATTAAATAATCTGTGAATAAATTTATAATCATAAATATACATATCTATGTACTTTTATACATACTAAAAAATTAAATTGATTTTTGGGATAGGATTTAGTATCACAAGGTAAAACCTTGTGATACTGTCTTTACTGAGGCAAATAAATTATACGAATTCTATAATTGCCATAGGTGCAGCATCACCTTTTCTCATGCGTGTTTTTATTATTCTTGTGTATCCACCATTTCTATCTGCATATTTTGGTGCAATTTCATTCACAATGGTGTTTGTACACTCTTTATGTTGTAACATTGCAAAAATTGCTCTATGTGCATTGAAATCACCAGTTGAAGCTTTTGTAATAAGCTTTTCATAGTAAGATCTAAGCTCTTTTGCTTTTGGCAATGTAGTCTCAATTCTACCTTCTTTTGTCAAAGCAATAGAAAGGTTTTTAAGAAGCGCAGCTCTATGAGAAGACGTTCTATTTAATTTACGGTAACCATGCTTATGTCTCATGTTATTCCTTTATATTAAACTTTAAGCATTTATGCTTTAAGTTGTTCAATTTTCTTTATCAAGTTTGTTCTTGTATGATCTGGGAGTTCAAAGTCTGAACCGAAGCCATGTTCTACAAGACATTCATTGATTTCATCTAGAGATTTTTTACCAAGATTCTTGATATTTTTAATCTCATTTTCACTCATCAGTACCAATTCTGCAAGATACTTCATTCCTGCTCTATCTAATGAATTAAAAGATCTTGCACTAAGTCCAAGACTATCAACCGTTAGCATAAATGGTTTGAGTTCATTGTCATCATTACTTCTTTTTACAGGTGTTGTAGAAATATCTACGTCTAATACACCATTAAAAACTGAAAGCTGTTTATTCATCACTTCAAGAGCATTCGTAAATGCTTCTACCGGACCAATTTGAGCATCTGTTTCAATATCAAAAGTTACCTTTTCAAAATTAGGATTATCTTCTACAAGTACAGGCTCAATCTTATAATTCGCTTTTCTTACTGGTGTAAAGAAAGCATCCAATGCGATGCTATTTATCTCTACGTCATCTCTTAGGTCTTCACTTGGTACATAACCAATACCTTTTGAAATCACCACTGTAAAGTTAAGCTCAGCATCTTCATTCAGTGTAGCAAGTGGTAAATCACCATTTACGATTTCAACCTGATCATTATTCAAATCCTGTGCACTTACTTCTTTGTGACCAGAAAAAGAATATTTAAGTTCTACTCTGTCACTTTCGTCTTTTATTTTAAAACGAATGTTTTTAAGATTGATAATAAATACAGCAACATCTTCATGCATACCTCTTATGTTGTCAAACTCATGTGCTGCGCCTTCAATCTTGACAGAAATCGGTGCATACCCAATAGAAGAACCCAAGATAAGTCTTCTCAGTGGATGCGCAAGTGTAACAGCATAGCCGCTCTCAAAAGGATAGGCAGTGATTTGAGCACGGTTCGTGCTAATTTCATTTACCTCTACCTCTGTCGGCATAAATGGTGCAACTTTAATTTTTCTCATTAATAGCCTTTACTTATGTATTATTTAGAGTAAAGCTCGACGATTAGACGCTCTTCAACTGGGATTGCTATTTCATCTCTTTCTGGGATTCTAGTGAATAGTCCAAAAAGTTTTTCTTTATCCATATCAACCCATTCAACCATACCCGTTTGGTTAGTTAATTCGATTGCTCTTAAAATCTGAGGATTTGTTTTAGACTTTTCTCTGATTTCAATTTTTTGACCTGCTTTTACTCTAAAAGAAGGAATATCTACTCTTTTTCCATCCACAAGTACATGACCGTGATTTACGAATTGTCTAGCAGATGCTCTTGTTGTTGCAAAACCCATTCTGTAAACTACATTATCAAGTCTCTGCTCAAGAAGTTGGATAAGGATAGAACCTGTATTACCATCTTTTGAGTTTGCTTCTTTATACAGTGCTCTAAATTGTTTTTCAGAAACCCCATACATAAATTTAGCTTTTTGTTTTTCTTGAAGCTGAAGACCATATTCTGAAATCTTTGTTCTTCTTTGACCATGTTGCCCTGGAGCGTATGGTCTTTTTTCTAATGCAGATTTACCGCTGAGTCTACGCTCACCTTTTAATCCCAAATCAACGCCAAGTCTTCTTTCTAGTCTTTCAACTGGACCTCTATATCTTGCCATACTTATACCCTTCTCTTCTTAGGTGGTCTACAACCATTATGTGGAAGTGGTGTAATATCTTTTAAAAATGTTACACGAATACCTTCAGTTGCACCAATCGCTTTAACAGCTGTATCTCTACCAGAACCAGGACCTTGAACTTTGATACCTACTTCTTTAACGCCATTTTCCATTGCTTTTTGCATTGCATCAGCTACAGCTTCAGTCGCTGCAAATGGAGTTGACTTCTTAGAACCTTTAAAACCTAGTGCTCCAGCAGAACTCCAAGCGATAACATTTCCCATTTCATCTGTCACTGTAATTACAGTGTTATTGAAAGTAGCTGCTACATACACAACCGCTTTAGCAATACTTTTTTTTGCTTTTTTCTTAGCCATATTGAACTACTCCTTATGCCGCGCCGACAGTCTTACGTTTACCCTTACGAGTACGCGCATTTGTCTTTGTTTTTTGACCACGACAAGGTAGCCCTCTTCTGTGTCTTAAACCTCTGTAAGATCCTAAATCCATTAATGCTTTAATGTCTAAAGTTACTTTTTTTCTAAGATCTCCCTCAACCATAACATTCTCTTGAATATCTTGACGGATTTGTGCCGCTTGTGCATCCGTAAGTTCATGAACTCTAATGTTATAGTCAATACCTGTTCTTGTCAAGATATCTCTTGATGTTTTTAAACCGATTCCAAAAATGTAAGTAAGTGCATACTCCATTCTTTTTTTCTGTGGTAAATCAACCCCTGCAATACGAGCCATGTTTATCCT
>DQVJ01000225.1 GCA_015661795.1 Sulfurovum sp. | reverse complement strand
GACTCTATACCAAATATAGATCTGCCACGGATATGTCGAAAGTGTGCTTCAAGAAAATATCGATATTTATCAAGTGAAGAGTCTTTACTTCGCCTTGTAAAGATAGTTCCTCGTACAAGCACCAGCATACAATTTCACGAAGTGAGTGATGTTGTTAAGCTCTATAACAATGAGTTAATAGCTATCTTTAGTGAAAAAGGTCAGCTTTGCGAAAAGACTGACAGTGTAGTATTAGTATTGAACCCGTCAAAGTTTCTGTATGTTGATGTTAATGAATATGAGGCGAACTTGCAAGTAAAGCCGGGATATTGTGTTGAAACAAAAACTTTAGCTTTACTTTGGAGTGAAGAATACCTTCGAAAAACAATCAATAAAATACTTTCAGAAAGGCCATACACTAGAAAGTGGCTTGCATATAAATTAGCATTGCAATTGCTAATGAGTAAAAGTAGAGGTTACAAAGTGCTAGGCGATAGAGAAAACTTCCTAAAAATCATTACTAAATATTTTGAAAAATTAAAATATTTCATTGACTATTTCGAGAATTTGCTAAAGAGTGGCTTAGAAGCACTTGACAAAAAGGAGGTGGCAAAAGAAATACCATGCCTAATAAAGTTCATTAAAACTAAATATGGAGGTAAATTTGTAGGCCTGTTAAAAATGGAAGTAAAAGCCTCAGATTATATCATTTGGAGTCTTATGGAGGCACTAAGTCAAGTAATAGTTAACGTGTATGCTGCTCTCATTAGCGCAGATCCAGAAAACTTTGCTGCAGTTCCGATAGAGTTCCATACAGTTAATGGCAAACATTACTATGGTGTTGCTCTTGCCGAAAGATCGGGTGGTGGATTAGGATACTTAGAAGCATTTTGGAGAGAATTAAAACATGATAAAGAGCATGCATATAAGTTGTTACTTAATACTGTAATAACACTAATGTTAGAAGAAACACAGTTTATAGAATATTTAGTAAAAGAGCTTGGGAAAGTAGATAGTGTAACTAAGTATGAACATAAAATTTTAGAGAGAATAGAGAAAGTTACAAGAATAGCAAGAATAGGACAAACAGATCAACATCAAAAATCTATTGAAATATTTAGAAAAACTGCAAAATGGATCACACTATTATCGAAGGAAACTGGTCTGTACCCGCCAATTCCTATATGGATTGCACAATTATATTTAGCAAACCTTACCTTAGAAGATGACAAGATACAAGAATTGATTAAAGAACTTGCATATGTGCTGTTTCAGCTATTGCATCATTGCTGGGATGGCTGCCCCAACTGTATAGCTCAAGATAAAGCCAATATAGATAATTTGATTTGTAGAAGCAAACATCTTCTAGCAGATTTAATAGCATACACACTTAAAGATATAAATGCATTATTATCTGACGTAGACTATGAGTTAGTGTTAATACTGGGTCCATTACTCTTATTGGCTCAAAAGAAATTAGCTGTAATAGCTCCATATATAAGTAGACCAATAAAAGACATGTTGACTACATTAAAATTATTTAGACCAGAGTTAGAAATAGAAATCAAAGAAACCAAGGAACACGTCAAAGCATACATAGTAGATGATCTTTTGGTGGTAACAGGGTCTGTAAATCCAACAGTAAAAGGGTTGCATGAAAATGTAGAAAGTATTACAATATTATTTGGGAAAAAGGCTTTAAAAATAAAAGAGAAACTTAGAAAGTTAATAACGTAATTTAAGTGAAAGTATTCCTTACAAAATTTTGAACTTCAAACAATCAACGTCTCTTTCCTTGCAAACTGCAATGCGTTCCTCTATTAAGCCTGATCTCTAAAACCTTAGAAGGATGAGAGAAATTGATGAATGATAGTGCTCTGCAACGGGCGGCCGTGCGCTATTGGGGAAGAAAAATAGGTAAGGTACTTGACGTAGTAATTAGTATATTGCGTAAACAATATGGTTCTAGTAAGCTTGTTGTTGTTGACCCTTTTGGAGGTGCAGGCACAATAGTTCAAAAACTGCTGCGGATAGGACATAAGGTTATATACTCTGACCCCAACCTTTACGCTTGGTTAATAACAAAATATCATATTGGTCGTTGTAAGAGTAACAAAGTAAGTTTTCAGAATGTTCTTCCAGAGGAAACAAAAGCTCTGGATCCACATGGCAAGATTAAGAGGATAAAATTGCAGAAACTTTATGTGATATGGTGTCCATATTGCAAGATCTTTAGGGAAGTGATACGATACTATTGGGAAAATTGTATGTGTATAGCACGACTTGTTTGTGGTCATAACGTGGAGTGTGACGATGTAGAGCTGGAGCCATATTATCTTTACCCTATGTATGAGCTCAAATATCCAGATGGTAAATGGTTTTACAAGAGGAGAAATGTTCGGAGGATAGATGAACTTTATACACGTAGAGCGCTTCTAGTTCTCACCGCAATATTAAATAAAGTTAAAAGATATGGTATAAAAGGTTATGCTGGTACATTGTATTGGTTGGCTTTAATGGCGATACAGTATAATTCGTCAAAAATGGCACGGGAAGGATGTGGTGCATGGGCTATAAACTCTTATTGGATACCTCCAAAGCATGTAGAATTGAATCCACTTAAGCTTTATATAAACAGACTAAATTTGTTAATGAAAGTAAAAACATTATCAATAAACACGACAACCTCTCTAAGAAAAACTGAGAAGATACGTTATGAACCAAGTCTTGATGCTGCAATATTAAGATTAACAGCTACTCAATTAGCAAAATCATTCAACAAACCCATAGCAGATGTAATAGTTACAGACCCTCCACATGCAGACGAAACACAATATTTTGAACTAAGCTTTTTACATAATTCGTGGTATTGTGTTCATCAAAATCCGGTACAATGGCAAAAATGTACCGAGCTACAATGGTATAAGGAAGAAATAGTAGTAAATCCGCAGCAAGGTAAAGGTATTAAAGAGTATTTAGAGTTACTAGGACAAGCATTTGCAAGTTTTAGAAATATGCTAAAACCCAATGGCATGCTCATAGTTATGTTACACGAGGAAAACATAAAACTTTTGCAAAAAATGATAGATACAATAATATCGCAAGGCTATCGTCAACTGGATACAATAACTCTAAATGCTATGAACGTTAAACCAATAGGTGCAAAAGGAAAGAATAACACAACCATAACAATTATAATAGCTAGAAAAATATGAGAATGCTAAAGAACGAACTTTCAACATGGTATTTAAAATTAATATTTAGAGGCTAAAATAGTCATTTATCTGGTTTCTAACACTTTATAAATAATTGTACTAGTTATAATATTTTTGTTCTAAAGTCATGGTAATAGAAATAGTTGGTTTCTTCTCCTAGGCTTGTGGGGGTTGTTTGGGCGTGGATGTGGGTTCTTCTCTTGTTGCTGTTCTTCGCGATATTGATAGGCTTGTTGGTTTGG
>DQVJ01000228.1 GCA_015661795.1 Sulfurovum sp. | reverse complement strand
TGCGCAGGTACTTTACCTTTTCTAAATCCGTCTACTTTCATCTCTTTACCAGCTTGTTTTGCCAGCTTATCAACATTTTCTTCAATCACTTTGCTGTCAAGGGTACCACTTACAAGTACATTTGCATCATCTATTTTCTTTACAGTCACTTTCACTACGTTCCTTTACGTTATATTATATAATTGCGTGATTCTATCTAAAATTTAATAAAAAACGAATATTAAGTATAAATATAGATATAATTGTCCATATGAAAAAAACCCATAAAAACATCCAAATATGGTACAAGGCCTATGGAAGACTTGAACTTCCATGGCGTACTACAACGAATCCCTACCACATTTACCTCTCTGAAGTGATGCTCCAGCAGACCCAAGTCAAAACCGTACTGGAACGTTACTACTTTCCATTTCTAAAAAAGTTTCCTACCCTCAAAGCCTTAGGTGAATCTCCTCTCGATGATGTGCTCAAGATGTGGGAAGGGCTTGGGTATTATAATCGGGCCAAGAATTTGCATAAGACGGCAGAGTTATTGACTCAGCAAGGGCAAACACGAGGCGTTGCCCCTACCTTGCCATCTAAATTAGAAGAACTTATAAAACTCCCGGGTATTGGCAAAAACACTGCTCATGCGGTAGCTACCTTTGCATACAAAAAATCAGTTCCTATCATGGAAGCCAATGTCAAGCGTATACTTTGTCGTCTCAACAAACTTGAGACACCCACAGACAAAGAACTTTGGAAAATTGCGTATGAATTAGTGGACAAAGAAAACCCTTTTGATTATAACCAAGCGATGATGGATATAGGGGCCACACTCTGCATACCGAAAAATCCAGACTGTGAAGCCTGTCCTCTAAGCGATATTTGTCAAGGACAAAATGACCCTACCCTCTACCCTGCAAAGAAAAAACGTATCGTGCCTACACGTGAACAAAATATTATACTTTATGTTTATAATAATAAACTTTCACTCACTCAGCGTAAAGGTAAGTTTTTACATGGATTATGGGGATTTGCACATACAGAAGTGCCTTTATGTGCCTCTGAATATATAGGGGATGTTACACATGCCTATACGCACTTCAAACTCATATGCAAAGTGTATGTCTATGATGAGATAGATGCTGAACAGAATAACTATTTTACATCTAAAGAAATACGTAAACTTGCTATCTCCAAAGTAGATGATAAGATTCTAAAACTGTATTTGGATACAATACAAGCATATTAACATTGGACAGTATAATGACAAAAGATGAAGAATTTGAACAAGCCATTACCAAAGTACTTGAGCTACTAGGTGAAGACCCTACCCGTGAAGGCTTACTTAAAACGCCAAGCCGTGTTGCAAAAGCATTAAAATTTCTCACTGAAGGCTATGAGCAAGACCCAGAGGAGATACTCAACCAAGCACTCTTCACAACATCAAACAATGAAATGGTACTTGTGCGAGATATTGAATTCTACTCTATGTGTGAACACCATATGCTACCCATTATAGGACGTGCTCATGTCGCCTATATACCCGATGGAAAAGTGGTTGGACTCTCTAAGATACCTCGTATCGTCAATGTCTACGCGCGACGTCTGCAAATACAAGAACAAATGACAGAACAAATAGCAGATGCCATTTTAGGAACGATTAAACCCAAAGGAGTAGCAGTCGTTGTACATGCACGCCATATGTGTATGGAGATGAGAGGTGTACAAAAGATAAATTCTACTACAGTAAGCTCGGCACTACGTGGGTTATTTAAACGTGATGAACGTACAAGATCTGAATTTTATAACCTTATCAATACACCTACACCATCAAATTTTTAATACTTCTGATTACTGATGACCTTTTTTACGGGTAAATTTTTTTACATTAGTATAAATACGCCTTAAATCAGGTCTTGCATATTGCATATATCGATGTCGTGTTATAAGTACAGGCATACCTACTCTTGCCCATTTAAAAAGAATTTGTATATTATTATGGTCTACGCGAATGCACCCATGAGACGTATAGTTTATATTTCCTTTATGTATCGCATGTCCCCATTTGGTAAAAAAAAGACTGTAGTCCATATTGTTACTACCATCTGCTTCTGGGTATTTTTTAGATGCATAGTGACGTTTTTTCCAAAGTATCTTCCATTTTCCTGATGGAGTGAACTCCACCTCTTCTCCTGAAGAGATACCTCCACTTAACCATACCGTACCGTCACGGTCTACCGCATAAAATCTGCCGTCACTATTTGCTTCTCTTACCGAGACGAGTATAAATTCTTTCCCTTTCAAATCAAATTTATATGCTTCTGCTTTTTTATTCACATAAATAAATTCAGTTTTAGAGAGTGGTATAAGCTCTCGAGGCTGCGCAAAAAGCACAGTAAAACAAAGAAAAATAATTAAAATATATTTCATTTAATAGCCTACTAATGATAAAAATATCATTCTTTTATACAACTATTATATCATATACACATATGCCACATATCATGTACTACTAATCCAAAGAGGAGTATAATCCACATCATTCATTAGGTAATTTATGTTATTTTAAGAATAAGAGCGTAATATGCAGAAAACTAATTAAGACTAAATAGGTCTTAATTAAAATGAAAATTATTTTCAAAGGAAATATATGAATGTATATTTAGATAACAATGCAACTACTTTGGTAGACCCGCATGTGTTTGCAGCAATGGAACCATATTTTGTTCAAAAATATGGTAACCCTAACTCACTTCATCATTTTGCAAGTGAAACACACCCTGGTATTAAACAAAGTATGCAAAAAATATATGCTGGAATTCATGCAAAAGATGAAGATTCAGTTATCGTTACATCTTGTGCTACTGAGAGCAACAACTGGGTACTTAAAAGTATTTATTTTCAATATATCTTAACCGGTGAAAAAAACCACATTATTATATCTGAAGTAGAACATCCTTCTGTTATTTCTACGGCAAAATGGATAGAGAGCATGGGTTGCAAAGTAACCTATCTGCCTATCAACCATGAAGGTTTGATTGAAGCACACAGTGTAAGAGATGCTATCACTGATAAAACAGCTTTGGTATCAGTCATGTGGGCAAACAATGAAACTGGTGCTATTTTCCCTGTAGAAGAAATAGGTGCTATTTGTAAAGAGCATAATGTTCTTTTTCATACAGATGCAGTACAGGCCATTGGAAAAACACCTGTTGATGTACAAGCATTCAATGTAGACTATCTTACATTTTCAGCACATAAATTTCATGGACCAAAAGGGGTAGGTGCACTTTACATCAAAAAAGGTAAAGAACTTATACCACTTTTACATGGTGGTGCACAAATGGCCGGTTACCGTTCTGGTACATTGAATGTCCCAGGTATTGTAGGGATGGGAACTGCGATGGAACAAGCCATTGATTCCTTAGAGTTTGAAATGTCTAAAGTTAGAGAAATGAGAGATGCTTTTGAAGATGAGCTTCTTAAAATTCCTGACACTTTTGTTGTAACACCTAGAGAAAAAAGAACACCCAATACTATCCTAATCTCTTTTAGAGGCATAGAAGGTGAATCTATGTTATGGGACTTAAACCGTGAAGGCATCGGGGCAAGTACTGGTTCAGCATGTGCAAGTGAAGACTTAGAAGCAAACTCTGTTATGGAAGCCATCGGAGCAGCAGAAGACTTAGCACATACTGCTATACGTTTTTCACTTAGTCGCTATACAACACAAGAAGAGTTAAACCATACATTGGCTGTGGTTAAAAGAGCAGTTGCAAGACTGAGAGAAATCTCTAGTTCATTTGCATACGCACCAGATGGTCACGTTTGTGGTCTTTCTGAAGCACATTAAGAAATAAAGTAAAAGGAAATAATTATGGGTATAGATAGTTTAGTAGGCGGTACCATCTGGGATGAGTACAGCGATAAAGTAACAGACCTGATGAATAACCCGCAAAACATGGGTGACATTAAACAAGAAGAAGCTGAAGCGATGGGTGCTAAACTTATCGTAGCTGATTTTGGAGCAGAATCATGTGGAGATGCAGTACGTCTTTACTGGGCTGTTGATCCAGAAACTGACATCATTAAAGAGTCTAAATTTAAAAGTTTTGGTTGTGGTACTGCCATTGCATCATCAGACACAATGGCTGAACTTTGTAAAGGTAAAACAGTACAAGAAGCCGTCAAAATTACAAATATTGACGTGGAACTTGCTATGAGAGATACACCAGATACACCCTCTGTACCACCTCAAAAAATGCACTGTTCTGTCATGGCATATGATGTCATTAAAAAAGCCGCTGCACAATATATGAATGTAGATATGGAAAGCTTTGAAGAAGAAGTGATTGTATGTGAATGTGCACGAGTCAGTCTTTCAACACTTCAAGAAGTCATTCGTCTTAATGACCTTACAACAGTTGAACAGGTTGCAGACTACACCAAAGCTGGAGCATTCTGTAAGTCATGTATTAAACCTGGTGGACATGAAGAAAAAGATATTTATCTTGTAGATTTATTAGATGCACATGAAAAAGAAAAAATGATTGCTGGTTCAAGTTTAGGAACTGCTGCTGGTTCAAATGCTGAATTTGCAAAAATGACAGTGGTTCAAAAGTTAAAAGCAACAGAAAAAGTCATTGATGAAAATATTCGTCAGATGCTTATATCAGATGGTGGTGACATGGAAATCCTTGACATCAAAGAAAATGGTGAAAATTTTGACATCTACATTAGATATCTTGGTGCATGTAATGGTTGTTCATCCGCAGATACTGGTACACTTTTTGCCATTGAAAATATTTTAAAAGAAAAGTTAGACCAAAATATTAGAGTTTTACCTATTTAATCATTCAATGTACATTCATCTAAAAGCTTGAATGTACATCTATAATACTTGTTTAAGTTTTAACTAAAAAACTAGCAAGTACGTATCTTTTCAACCATTAACTGTAAAGTAACATTTCCTCTGAAGTGATTTTCATTCACTGTAAAAATTACATCAACTTCTGAACCTACTTCATATACTTCTCGTATCTTAAACTGTACACCTGCCATTACTATACCCTCTTGTACAAAAGAAAAACGTAAATGCTCACCCTCTTTGCCCATAGTATCTACTTGAAGGATTTTTACTCTCTTTGAAATGTACTTTGGTATAGGATTACCCTGTCCATAAGGCTCATACTTTTTAACTAACTTTGTAAGTGCAAAAGAGATATCCTGAAAATGTAATTCACCTATAATATCTGGATCTATCTCATCTTTAATGTAATTGCCTTTGAGAAAGTTCTCATTGATTTTCATTTTAAAGGATTTTAAGCTCTCTTTCTTCAATGAAAGACCTATGGCTGCTTGATGTCCGCCGAACTTCTCTAAATGGCTTCTACAGTCATCTGTAATAGCAAAAAGGTCACACTCTCCAAAACTTCGCCCACTTCCTTTGAGTACACCATCACCATTATTAGAAAGAACTATACATGGTTTTTCAAATTGGCGTGCCACACGAGCTGCTACTATACCTACCACACCTTCATGCCACTTCTCTCCCTCTACGACTATGACATGATCTTTATGATTTACCTGTGTCATAGCTTTACCAGTGATTTCTTGTTCTGTAAATTTACGTAAAGTGTTAAATTCTTTAAGCCTCTCTAGTCTAATTCTGGCATCATAAATATTCGTAGCACTCAAAAAGTCCACTGCATGGGAAGCATCATCCATACGTCCTGCACTATTTAGTAACGGTGCCAAAAAGAAACCTATATCTTCTGTACTTAAAGATTCTTTTTTGGCATGTTCTAAAAAAGCTTTTATCGCTGGCTTACTGCTTTTATTAAGAGCTACTAAACCTGCTTCAACCATAGCTCTGTTGATGTGCTGCAAAGGCATCATATCTGCTATAATGGCAATAGCCACATATTCCATATAAGACATCATATTTATTTGTATACCCAAAGCATTTTTAATAGAAGCGATAAGATACCAAGCTATTTGTGCTCCACAGACATCAGCATAAGGAAAAGTACACTCTTTTTGTTTCTGATCTATGATAGCAAAACATTCAGGTACTTCTGGAGGAAGTAAGTGATGGTCTGTAATGATAAGTTCTATGCCCTCATCTTTACAAAGTTTAGCTGCATATACAGCAGAAATACCATTGTCTACCGTGATAGCTAAATCTGTACCAAGAATACGAGGAACAATATTAGATGAAAGTCCATAACCATCTTTAAAACGATTAGGAATAATCCACTCTACAGGGTACTCTATCTCTTCAAAAAAAAGTTTCATAAGTGTAGTAGAGGTAACGCCATCTACATCATAGTCACCAATAATAGTAATTTTTTCTCTGTTTTGTATAGCTTGTACAATACGCTTAGTTGCTTTATCCATATCTTTAAAGGCTGAAGGTTGAGGAAGGTCTTTTAAAGAAAGAAAACCTTCTTTAAAACGATTTTGTAAAAGTGCATCTAACGCATCAAGCGTTAATTTTTTATACATTCGTTATTTGTTTATGTTGTATTGAAGCATCAATAAATGCTAATATGGCAGGATTTGGATTTTGAAGTCTTGAGGTAAATTCTGGATGAAATTGTACACCTAAAAACCAAGGGTGGTCTACCACTTCAACAGCTTCAATAAGCCCTTGAGACTCACCTGTTATATCCATACCACTAGCTTCTAGTGCTTCCCTATATTTTGGATTTGCTTCATAACGATGTCTATGTCTTTCATAAATAACAGGTGCATCATAGGCTGCTCTTAGTTTTGAACCTTCTTTTGTTTCACATTCATACTCGCCAAGTCTGAGAGTGCCGCCCATAGCGGATTTAGCTGTACGTATTTGTTTCGCTCCAGCTGCATCAATAAATTCATCTATCAAATAAACCATTGGTGAAGTAGTACCTTCATTAAATTCTACAGAGTTTGCATCATCTAAATGTAGTACATTTCTAGCATACTCTATCATAGAAAGTTGCATACCAAGGCAAATACCTAAAAAAGGTATTTTATTTTCTCTTGCGTATTGAATAGCTAATATTTTACCCTCAATTCCACGTACACCAAATCCACCTGCGACAAGTACACCATCGCAATCATTTAAAAACTTTTCGGCTCCATCATTTTCTATTTTTTCAGAGTCTACCCATTTAATATTTACACGTGTATCTAAATGTGCACCACAATGAATCAATGCCTCTGTCAATGACTTATAAGACTCTTTTAAATCTAAATATTTACCTACAAAAGCTATTTTCATTTCATTATTTGGCATGATAATTCTATTGACCAGTTGACTCCATTCATCCATTTTTGGTTGACAGTCACTAAGCTCTAACTGTTTACATATAGGTGCTAATATATCTTGTACTAAAAAGTTAAGAGGTACCTTATATATTGTTGGTGCATCTTCAGCAACAATTACAGAATCTTCTTCTAAATCACAAGAAAATGCAATTTTATGTTTAATATCTGAACTTACAGGTACTTCTGCACGAAGCACTATCATATGCGGTGCTATACCAATACGTCTAAGTTCCTGTACAGAATGTTGTGTTGGTTTTGTTTTCAGTTCACCTGCAGCTTTTATGTAGGGTAAAAGAGTCACATGAATATTCATTACATTGGTACGTCCTAATTCATGTTTAATTTGTCTAATTGTCTCTAAAAAGGGTAAACCTTCTATATCCCCTGTTGTACCTCCAAGTTCTACAATAAGAATATCTTTATTTTCACCCGCAAGAAAAATACGTTCCTTAATTTCATTAACAATGTGTGGAACAACTTGAATTGTTTTACCTAAATATTTACCCTTACGTTCATTTTCGATAACAGTTTTATAAACTTGACCTGTTGTAAAGTTATTATTTTGTGTTAAAGAAGTATCTAAAAATCTTTCATAATGTCCCAAATCAAGATCTGTCTCAGCACCATCTTTTGTAACAAAAACTTCTCCATGTTCCAATGGAGACATAGTTCCGGGATCAACATTGATGTATGGGTCAAGTTTCAACACTCCTACCCGTTGTCCTGTATGTTTAAGTAATGTACCGATACTGGCTGCTGTAATACCTTTTCCTAAAGAACTTAAAACTCCACCTGTAACAAAAATATATTTTGTTTTGTTTTCACTCATATAACATTTTTCCTTTTTATGCAACAATAGGCATAATAATAGTAATAAAATTATCGTCTTTCACGATAAAAGGTAACGAGGGTTCATTAAATTCAATGGTGAATTCATTTTTGGTTATTTGTGAAATAAAATCTAAAATATATTTACTATTAAACGAAAGTTCAAATTTTTCATTTAAACCTGTATTTAATTCTATTTCTGTTTTTGCTTCAACATTGTCTGCACTTAATGAGTTAAATATAATTACATCTGACAGAAGTGTTATTTTTATTTCTTGTGAGATAGTTGTAATCATTTTAATAGCGTCAATCATTTCTTTTTTGGGTAATACAATTTGATGTTTAGTAGATGTTGGGATGATTCTTTGATAATCAGGAAATTTTCCATTAATAAGCCGTGTATAGAAAAAATAATTTTCATTAGAAATAATTAAATTTGTTTCATCAAAATAGATATCAATTTGATCTAGAAATAATTTTTGTATTTCGAGGATAGCTTTTTTTGGGACAATTAAAGAGAGTTCATCACTATTTTCACCAGGTATTGATGCTATTGCCAATCTTCTTGTATCTGTTCCAACTAAATCTGTTGAATTATTTTTTATATTAATTAAAGCACCATTGAGTTCAAATTTAGGATTATTTGTGTCAATGGCTGGAGATATTTTTTTAAGATTTTGAATAAGACTTAATGAATCTAATGAAATTTGTGGTTTATTGTCTATTGTTGGAAAACTAGGATAGGTTTCAGGATCAAAAGTTGGAAGTTTAAATTTAGAATTTTTTTGTTTTATAATTAAAGTATTGTCTAATATTTCCAAGGTAATTTCATCATCTTTTAAAATGCGAATGATATCAAGAAGTTTTTTACCATTAGCAGTAAATGAACCAT
The DNA here is from genome assembly GCA_015661795.1 of Sulfurovum sp. GTDB lineage: Bacteria > Campylobacterota > Campylobacteria > Campylobacterales > Sulfurovaceae > Sulfurovum. The sequence goes on along the minus strand of DQVJ01000228.1, from coordinate 3,090 downwards.
CTGCTTCGATAGATATATTATCCGTAACAATTTTTAAACCTATTTCAGAGTCGCTAGCTTTGATGATACATTTATTATTTTCTGTTTTAAATAATATATGAGAAGTAATTTGAGTAGCATCTTTTTTTTCTAAAAAAGGTTGCAAGTTTATAAGTATTGATTCTATAATTTGCTTATTTGCTTTTATCTTCATTGACTTTCCTTATTTTTAATAATAGATAGTAGATAGTAGTAGTATAGTATGAATATGTGAAAAACCGTACTACTATTCGTATTATCGTTGTTTAATGGAATATTATTTATATATGACTATTCACATTTGTTCACTATTAAAATTATATCTTTTTTTTATTCAAGTTTTTAGTGATTGATTTTATTTAATTAAGATGTATTTTTTGTATTACTGTGAATTTTATTAGAGAGCTCATCCAGTAAGACTTTAAAATTTTCATCATTCTCTATAATTTCATTTATTTTTTTCATTGCATGAGAAATTGCTGTGTGGTCTTTCATACCAAAATACAGTGCAATTTGAGGCATAGAATTTGGTGTAAGATTTCTTGCTAAATAGATAGCAGTTCTTCTTGCATTTACTACATTTTTTGTTCGTTTTTTTGATTTTATATCTGATGGTTTAATATTAAGTTCTTTAGAAACGATTTTTACAATGTCATCTATAGTGATATTTTCTTTTTTTTCTTTGAGTTGATCTTTTATCGCATTTTGTGCAAAATCTAAAGTGATTTCTTGATTTAACATGGAAGATAACGCATTCAATTTGATAATTGTTCCTTCAATTTCACGTATATTATCACCCATATGGGAAGCTATAAAATTGATAATTTCAGAATTTAGTTTAATACCATCAAGTTCACATTTTTTTTGAATAATAGCTATTTTTGTTTCTAATCCAGGGGGTTGTATATCTGCCATAAGACCCCATTCAAAACGTGTTCGTAGTCTATCAACTAACCCTGCTATTTTATTAGGTGCACGATCTGCAGTAATAACAATTTGTTTATTTACATTATAGAGTTCGTTAAACGTATGAAAAAATTCCTCTTGCGTTTGTTCTTTACGGCTTAAAAACTGTATATCATCTATGAGTAATAAATCACATTCTCTAAATTTATCTCTAAATCTATCCATAGTTTGTGAACGTAAATGTGAAGTAAAAGAGTTCATGAATTGTTCAAGGGTCGTATAGATAACAGTCTTTCCTAAATCTATATGATAATTACCTATAGCTTGAAGTAAGTGGGTTTTACCAAGTCCTACTCCACCGTAAATAAAAAGTGGATTATATTGTTTTCCTGGTTTTTCTGCTGCAGACTTTGCAGTGGTATAGGCAAACTGATTTGAATCTCCCACGATAAAACTTTCAAAGGTTAAGGAAGGGTTTAAATATGTACTCTTAGATGTACTTTTTTCACTGTTATATCTGATAGTAGTTATTTGATGTTTTTTTTGTATGCCTACTGTGATTTCTATATTTGGTTTAACATCATTATGAAGTTCAAAAAGATGAGAAATTTTATCTGTATATTTGGTTTTAACCCATTTTGCAACCAACATATTAGGTGCAGAAAAAAATACCATATTTGATCTTGAGCGTTTGGTATCATACACAAGTTTTTTAATATAACGTTCGTATTCTAATTCAGAAATTTCTTTTTTTAGTTCAAAAAGTATTTTTTGTCCTATATTCATAGCGCTTCTAATCCTTTACTTTTCACATTAATAATATGTTTATTATAACAATGTGAATAACTTAGTGTATTTTAGCCAATTTAAGCTAAAATAGCGTTATTAAACATTGGTTGAATACTCTATTCACTATGTGAACAAAGGTGTGAATGAATATCTTAGGAATAGACCCAGGAAGCCGCAATTTAGGCTACTGTATCATACATTGGAATGGAAAAAATTTTTCATTGATTGAAGCAGGGTTACTTAAAATGAAAGAAAAAGAATTACAAGCACAAATGATTGAGCTTATAGAGGGCATTGATCTTATTTTAAAAACACATGTTATTGATGAAGTAGCTATAGAAGATATCTTTTTTGCTTTTAATCCAAAATCTGTTATCAAACTAGCACAATTTAGAGGGGCTTTATGTCTGAAAATCCTTCAGGAGGTTGGTTTTTTTCATGAATATACGGCACTGCAAGTTAAAAAGGCTGTTACAGGAAATGGAAAAGCAACTAAAGAACAGGTAGCTTTTATGGTAAAAAGATTGTTTGGTATCAAAAAAGAGATAAAACCATTAGATATTACTGATGCTATGGCTATTGCACTGACACATCTTCAAAGGGTTAAAATCCGTAAAAAAGGCATTAATTAGATAAAGGTTTTCCTTGTTTTTTAACACTTATCATACGTTTTTTAGGTACAGAAAAGGTACGCTTTTTATTTCCTTGAACTGATTCCTGAATAATCATATCATATAGATAAATGTCATTCTTGAAATATGCCAGTCCGTCCTCTTCATAAACTGTAAAGTAGACTATGTGTACTGGGATTGAACGAGAAAGTTTAATTGTGGTTGGTTTATTGGTTTCAAGTATGCTGTCTATTTTACTCTGGGAGTAAGATCCTTTTGCATGTTCAAGAAGTGTATTTAAAAGAGCAAAAGGTTTTTCTACACGCATACAGCCAGAACTATAGATTTTATAACGACGTGAAAGTAGTGATTTATTATCTGTATCATGTAAATAGACTGCATATTTGTTAGGAAACATGAATTTTACTCGTCCAAGTGCATTATTTTCACCAGGGAATTGTACAAAGCGATAAGGAACACGCTTTTTACTGTGTTCGTAGGGATCAAGCATCTCTTGGGTGATTTGTATCTCTTTTTTCCCTGAGAAAACATGAATATTGTTTTCTTCTAGATACATAGGGTTTTCTCTAAGTACATGTATCAAATCTCTTTTAATAAGACTGTCAGGAATGGTCCATGTAGGATTTAAAACCATATACTCGAGATTGTCTGAAAACAGAGGTGTTGGTCTGTCTATTCGTCCTACGACAACACCCATTTTCATTATTTTTGATCCATCCCTATAATAACGTAGGTTAAAATCAGG
>DQVJ01000122.1 GCA_015661795.1 Sulfurovum sp. | reverse complement strand
TGCGCAGGTACTTTACCTTTTCTAAATCCGTCTACTTTCATCTCTTTACCAGCTTGTTTTGCCAGCTTATCAACATTTTCTTCAATCACTTTGCTATCTAGCGTACCACTTACAAGTACATTTGCGTCATCTACTTTTTTTACTGTAACTTTCACTACAATCCTTTTGGGTTAAATATATAATGCCGTGATTTTAGCGAAATTTTGATAAAAAGGGTATTTATAGTAGTATGAGTAAATACATACACCATACCAAGGAGTGGTAAAAATGAGATTATTAAAAAATATTTTTACCAGTGATCACGATTTTTCAAAAAAAGAAAACCTACAAAAATTTCGTTTTAACTTACTCTATTCTCTCTTAATTATTTCTCTCATTTTTACATTTATAAACTATTTAGCATCTTTCATGGAAGCATTCCCTTATGACCCTAAGTATGGGTTCTTTTTATTAACTCATATAATAATCTGCCTTTTCTCTCTCTACCTTTTAAAGAAAGACAAAAACAACTATTTGTTAGTTGCAAATATTGTCATTATGAGTGCCTCCGTACTCTTTTCTGCTGCCTTACCGCTTGTCCCTTCTGATGAATTTAGACTGATTTGGTTTTTTCTTCTAGTTTTTGGTAGTTTTATCTTACTAGGGAAAAAGTATGGTCTGTTTGTTATGCTCTTTGTACTCCTTATTATTTTTGCAATGAATATACTCTATGCATTAAACTTTTCTACTTTTGCTTTTTTTACTTTTTTTAACTCACTGATTATTTTTACAGCATTTGCCTACTTTTTTCTTGAGAAAATTGAAAATGATGCCTTAGAATTTGAAACACTCAATAAAAAACTTAAAGAGAAAGTAAGCCAAGAGGTGCAGCAGCGTCAAGAACAAGAAAAAATACTCTTGAGTCAAGGGCGATTAGCGAGTATGGGTGAGATGATAGATGCTATCGCCCACCAATGGCGCCAGCCCCTTATGAATATTAATGTCATTTTAATGAATATGGACAGGGTGATAGAAACTCAAGACAACCCTCAGGAATATTTAGTCAACAAAATGGATGAAGTCATTACCCTTACCACCCATATGTCCCAAACTATTGAAGATTTTCGTGCTCTTCTACGCGCAGATAAACAAAAAGTTCATTTTTTTATTGATAAATCTATTGCTCAAACACTTGAACTTTTTGAAGAGGCACTAAAAGATATAGATCTGCGAGTCACAGTAACCAACGGCCTTACCTTTTTTGGTTATAACAATGAGCTTATCCAAGTGATGATGATACTTCTCAATAATGCTATTGAGGTTCTTCAAGTACGAAAAATACAATCTAAAATCATCACTATACAAGCATCCTTAAACTCTGTAAATCTTTTTATTGCTATAGAAGATAATGCCGGGGGGATTGAGAAAACTTCTTTAGATACTATATTTGATCCCTACTTTACGACAAAAAAGTCTACAGGCGGCACAGGACTTGGGCTCTATATTGCAAAAATTATCATAGAACAAAACATGCATGGTTCCTTAGATGTAGAAAATACCAAAAACGGTGCAAAATTCATTATAAGAATCCCAAATGTGTAATCTATTACGATTCATTACACTCTTATGTCATACTTGGTTTTGAAAGGATAATTGATGGTATCTTTACTGAAAAACCATTCCATACTGTATGCTGAAGATGAACCTCAAATTCAGGCAAATATTACAGAATACTTAGAGACTTATTTTGGTAAAGTCTTTGTGACCTCTGATGGAAGAGATGCGTTAGACCTCTATAATCAGCATCATCCAGATGTTCTTTTGCTAGATATTAACTTACCTTCTCTTTCTGGACTTGAAATAGCCAAAACCGTACGTAAACAAGATCAAACTGTGAAGATTGTTATACTTACTGCTCATACTGAAAAAGAGAAACTTTTGGCTGCAACAGAGCTCAAACTCTCAAAATACCTCATCAAACCTATAGCCCCTAAGCTTTTTAAGGAGACCATGCAACTTTTAGCCCAAGAGCTACGCCAAAACCCTTCTCTCTTTGTCAATCTATCTTCAAATTGTGTATGGAATAAAAAGCAGGAAGTTTTACGTATTGATGACACCCCTATCTCTCTGACAGAAAAAGAACAACGTCTTCTTAAACTACTCATCGAGAATAGAGGCTCCAGAGTGTCATGTGAAGATATTATGATTACTGTATGGGAAGATGTTTTTGAGAAAGAGATTTCTAAAGACTCCATCAAAAACCAAATCTCCCATCTAAGAAAAAAACTCCCAGATATCTCGATAGATGCAGTTTATGGGAAAGGATACATACTCAAATAATTCTTTTGCTTCAAGTTGTATTCACATTTTTACCTTTCGTTACACTTTTTTGACATACTAGACTTAGTAGTAAAATTCAGGGTCTAAATCATTGATTTTTCGTATCTCTTACTAAATAATCATCCACCATCTTCAGCTTCAATGATTTTGTTAATCCTCTATGCATTTTAATTAACATTTTCATCGGAGAGAATACACCTCCATCCAAAGAATTTGTAGTATTATGTATGGCTAAATGTTTATAATTTTTATAGGTAAATAAGTAAGGTAGATTTTCTCTCAAACTTCTGTATGCAGAGACAAGTTTTGCATGGGTAAAATATTCTTTATCTGTTTTTTCATTAAGTGTTTTCTCTGCTAAGAAATACTTGTATCTTTCATACCATGCATCTAGCTTTTTAGTAAAGATGGCTTCATTGGTAAAAGTGAGCTGAAGTAGTATTTTTGTAAGTCTTTACTCTCTTGAAGTTTAGGGTGTTTTGTTATGTACCTCTAGATTATCCGCTTTTCTAAAGAAAGTTTGCCAAGGCAATCGCTATTCGCTACTTTTGATGAAAGTGACACATCGGTACAGGATAGTCTTCAAAAGCCTTATATAAGCCTCTTTTGCCATCTATAGTAATTGAATTAATGGTGTAACCTAGCAGAAGTAG
>DQVJ01000284.1 GCA_015661795.1 Sulfurovum sp. | reverse complement strand
CTTCCACCTTTTATCGCAGCTGCCGCTAAAAAGTAAGAAGCAGAACTTGCATCTCCTTCAACCATAAAATGTTCTACAGCCTTATAGGTCTGTCCTGCTTTTATATGAAAGGTTTTATAGTCATTATTGACCACATCTACACCAAAGTCTTTCATGATCTTTAAGGTAATATCAATATATGGTTTGGAAACAAGCTCCCCTATAATACTAATCTCTGTATCATTTTTAGCCATTGGTGATGCCATAAGCACTGCGGTTAAAAATTGACTAGAAATGGCTCCATCTATGCTCACTTTACCACCTTTTAGACCCTGAGCTTCAATACAAAGTGGCGGATAGCCCTCATTTTCCAGATAACTTATGTTTGCTCCTGCTTGACGCAAAGTATCAACCAAGTGTCCTATGGGTCTTTCTTTCATTCGTGGCTCACCTGTAAGCGTAAACTTGCCCTTACCTAAACATAATGCCGCACAAAGTGGACGCATAGCAGTACCTGCATTACCCAAAAAAAGTTCTTGTATTTGTGTATTTTTAATGGGTCCTGCATTACCTACTATGGTACATTCTGTTTTGTCATCTGATAGGGTATATGCTATGCCTAGTTTTTTCAAAGCATTAAGCATATGACTTGTGTCATCACTTTTTAGTAAGTTGCTAATCTTACTTGTGCCTTTTGCCAATGCAGCAAGAAGTAAAGCACGATTTGATAAACTTTTAGAACCAGGAAGATTTACTTCACCCTCTATCTTAGAAATAGGCTTTAACGTAAGTGTATTCATCTATGCTGTGACTTTTTTCATGTCTTCAATTTTTGAAATAACCTTTTGCACTATCCAGTCAGGTGTAGACGCACCTGCTGAAATACCACAAAGTTCTTTCCCCTCAAACCATGTAGCTTCGAGTTCTTTTTCATTTTCTATAAGATAAGAGTCTACACAATCACGTTTTGAAATACTGTGAAGTTGTTTTGTATTTGAAGAGTGCTTACCTCCTATGACGACCATGACATCAGCCTTTTTAGCAAGGTCTGCTGCTGCATCTTGGTTTTCAAAGGTAGCATTACAGATTGTGTTAAACACACGTATTTCTTTTCTTGTGGACATAAGCGCTGTCACTATACTGGAAAAATCTTCAGGTTTTTTGGTGGTTTGTGAGACGACTGCTACTTTAGCTTTAAGAGGAAGTCCTTCTAACTCTTCTGGCTTAAGTACAATAAATGCATCTTCTAAGTCTTCTGCATAACTTACAACCCCTTTTATTTCCGGATGGTCTTTATCGCCAAAAATAACGATGCTGTAGCCATCTTCGCTCATATTTTGAACAATGTTTTGTGGAGTAGTTACATAAGGACATGTAGCGTCTATAACCTTATGATTTTTTTCCTTTAAGACTTTGAGTTCGTTTTTAGGGATGCCATGTGTACGTATAACTACTGTGCCATCTTTTTCAATGTCTTCTAACTTTTCAGCAAGCCCAATGTTAAACCCCTCTTTTAAACGGTTTATCTCATCTTTATTATGGATGAGAGGTCCATAGGTGACTGAACCTTTATGTTCTTCAGCTATCTCAATAGCACGTTTGACACCAAAGCAAAATCCATAACTAGATGCTAATTGTATTTTCATCCTACTACCTCTCTTTTATTATCTCAGTTTGGCACTACACTTACTCTCTAGTGCAGTCATAATCTCACCCATCACAGACTCTATGTCTGCATCTTCAAGTGTTTTTTCCATGGACTGTATGAAAAATCTTACGCTAAGAGACTTTTTATCCCCTAACTTTTCATCTTCATAGATATCTACAGGATAGATGTCTTTTAACATAGGTAGATTAAGAGCATTCAGTACTTTAGCTACCTCATAATAGCCCATAGATTTATCTATCACCACGGAAAGGTCTTTGTATACACCTTGGAATTTAGAAATTGCCACTGCATTAATATGCTTAGGCAACAAAGCATCAAAATCAATTTCAGCAATGAATGTCACTGGGATACCAAAACTCTCTTGAACTGTAGGGTGAAGTTTAGAAATAAAACCACATACTTTACCATCTATAAGTACATTTGCAGACTGGTAAGGATGAAGTAAGCCATTTTCATAACTGCATGGTTCAAGCTCAAATGCTCCTATGACTGCAGCAACCTTTTGAGTAAAGGTTGCAAAGTCTATGGGTTCTGCTTTACCCGCATTACTTACATTTTCGCTTTCTTTCTGTCCAGAAAAGACAAAAGAAATTACTTCACTTTGTTCTCTTTTTCTTCCAAAAATGGCACCTATCTCAAAAAGAGGTATAGATTTTTTACTATAGCTAACGTTACGTTTTGCTGCAGTTAGCAAGTTCACCAAGAGTGTTGAACGTAAAGTATTTAACTCTTCAGCGATATGGTTAGCAAGTTCCAAAGCCTCCTGTGTCACTGTAAACCCATACTTTTCTAAAAGCATTTTATCTGAAAATACGTACGATACATTTTCATAATACCCCACACCTACTGCACGATTTCTAAGTTCTTTTTTGCTCTTATATCTTGCGGTTACATCATTTAAACGTGGGTTCTCTGCAAAAACAAATGGTTTAGCTTCAATATTATTAATACCTATGATACGTACTACCTCTTCAGCGATGTCTTGAATATGTCTGATATCATGCCTAAAGAGTG
>DQVJ01000204.1 GCA_015661795.1 Sulfurovum sp. | reverse complement strand
TTGAAAAAGGTAAAACACCGTTATTCGCTTACAGAGAAGAAGCTTTCAGAGGATAATTATGCCTGTGTATTTTTTGATGAAAGTAAGAAGCGTTGTTCTATCTATCCGGTACGTCCACGGCAGTGTCGTACTTTTCCTTTTTGGGAGCAGTTTAAAAATGATGAAGATGAGGTGAGAAAAGAGTGTCCTGGTATCGTTTAATAATTACGTTATTTGTTCTTCTTTCTGTGAGTACAAGTACAATACATGCAAAAAAACTTATGAGTATTGCTGAAGATGAACTTATCATTAGAGGACTTCTTTTTGATGAATATAAGGCATATAAAAACAGCTATAAAGTCTATAAAAAACTTTTTGACTTAACTGGTGAAGAGATATTTCTCTTTAAAGAAGCTACTTCATCATTGCTTAGTCGAGAATATATTATAGAAAGTATATCACGTCTCAAAGCATGGGATAAGATACACCCAGATAGGTTAGAAGTCAGAAGATTACTGATACCTCTGTATTTGACTTCAAGACAGGTGGAACATGCAAAAAAAGAGGCAGAGTATCTACTTGAACAGTCTTCAGAACTCATAGATCTTGATTTGGCATCAAATTCATTTCTGTATGCAGGAGAATTTAAAAGGGCTTTGAATCTTTTGAATAAAATATATGAAACAGTGCCTAATGAAGATGTTTTATTAAAAATTACAGAAGTGATGGACGAATTTACAGGTGAACGTAAAAAAGCTATACAATTGCTTGAAACACATCGACGTATGAATATCTCGAGTAAAGATGTGTATATCAAACTTTTGATTCTATATCAAAAAGAAAAAGATATAGATGGTGTGTTAGAAACATACAAAGCACTGTATGAACAAGAAAAAAATGAACATTATCTTAGTAAAGTTATTGATGCATATGTCTATAAGAGAGATTTAGACGGCGCGATAGCTTTTTTAGAAAAATATAAAAATAAAACAGTATTACTTTATGAACTCTATAAAGCAAAAAAATATTTTTCTAAAGCATTGGGACTTGTAGATACATTGTATGAGCAGGATAAGAATGCTAAATGGCTTGCCGAAAAAGGTATATTAATTTTTGAGAAGGCTGAAGATAAAAATGATAAAAACATGATAAAAGAAGCGCTTTCTCATTTCGAAAAGGCATTTACTTTAGGAAATGATGACAGCCTTTATCTTAATTATTATGGGTATACACTTATTGATAAAGAGGTGGATGTTGAAAAAGGGATACAAATATTAAAAGATGCTTTGGTGCAACAGCCAAATAATACCTATTATTTAGATTCTATCGCGTGGGGATATTATAAGCAAGGTGAGTGTGCTAAAGCTTATGCATTTATGAAGCGTGTGGTGGATGAAGAGGGGCTTAATGAACCTGAGATTATAGAGCATTGGAATGCGATTAAACAGTGTAAGTAAAAGTGTGTATAATACACAAAAATTAGCCTAAGGCAGACAGTATGGCTCAGATTCTTGATGAAATCATTAAAAAAACAAAAGCAGATTTAGAGAAGCGAAAAGTAGAATATCCTATGGAGTGGCTAGGGCGTTCTTTGGCATTCAATCCATTTGCACCTAAAGATGTAAAAAATGCGTTACGTTCAACGGATGAAAACCCCTACCGTATCATCGCAGAAGTAAAAAAAGCAAGTCCAAGTAAAGGGGTTATCAGAGAAGACTTTGACCCTATGGAGATTGCACAAGCCTATGAAAAAGGGGGTGCTGATTCACTTTCAGTGTTGACAGAGCCACATTTTTTTCAAGGAAACAAAGAATATTTAGGGATGATTCGTCGTTATGTAAGTATACCTCTACTTAGAAAAGATTTTATCGTAGACAAGTACCAAGTGCTTGAGGCCTTGGCATTTGGGGCAGATTATATTTTACTTATTGCTATGGCACTTTCTCGTAAAGAGCTTAAAGAGTTACATGATTATGCCTTACATTTAGGACTAGATGTTCTTGTAGAAGTGCATAACAAAACAGACCTTGTAAAAGCTATCTTTGCAGGCGCCGATATCATCGGTATCAATCATCGTAATTTAGAAACTTTTGAAATGGATATGGGTCTGAGTGAAAAGCTAATTCCCCTTATCCCAAATGGTAAAATTATCGTAGCAGAGTCTGGCATTAATGACCATGAAACGCTAATAGAACTTAATAAAATAGGTGCAGATGCCTTTTTAGTGGGTGAACATTTTATGAGACAAGATGATATTACGGCTGCTATTAAAGCTGTGAAATATGGAAAACAAGTTTAGCTCACCTATTATTGTTGCTCATAGAGGAGCACATACCAAAGCTATTTTAGAAAATACCATAGAGTCATTTAGCCGTGCATTTGCTCTAAATGCTGATGCTGTTGAAGGTGATTTTCACTTAACAAAAGACAAAAAAATTGTCTGCCACCATGATACAAAAGTTAAAAATACTAGTATTCCTATGGCTACATTGGATACATTACAAACGATTGACCCAACACTTCCAACACTCAAAGATGTATTACAAGTTGTACCAGCTGATAAAATGATTTATATTGAAATAAAATGTGGTACAGAGATATTTGAAATTTTAACTCCCGTGATACATCACTCTTCACTTAACTATGCTCAAATAGTCATTATATCATTTGATGCAGCAGTCATTTATCAGGCAAAAGTATTATACCCTTCCATGAAAGCATATTGGTTATATGTCTTTTCCAAAGAAGAGGTTCCAGATATTGATAATTTACTACACATCCTAGATAGCTGTCATGCAGATGGTATAAGTACGAATATAAATACCTATGTAGATGAACACTTCATTTTTGCTATTAAAGAAAAAGAGTATACCTTTCATGCTTGGACTATTAATAGTATAGATCAGGCTAGAAAATTAAAAGAGTGGGGTACCTCCTCTATTACAACAGACAAACTAGAAGAGATACGTGAAGGTTTAAGAGAGTAGTGTTTTTACCATGGTATTTATACGTCCACCATCTGCACGACTTCCTATACTAGCCTTAGCACTACCCATGACTTTCCCCATATCTTTCATACTTTGGGCACCTGTTGAAGCGATGATTCCTTTGAGGACTGTTTCGAGTTCTGCATCGGTCATAGGTTCAGGTAGGTAAACCTTGACTATATTGATTTCAGTTTCTTCTTTTTTGACAAGATCCTCACGACCAGCTTGTGCAAATTGTGTTTTAGCATCTTCTCTTTGTTTAAGATACTTCATCAAGATGCTTTCTACATCAGCATCTGCAACATCTCTTCGTTCATCAACTTCTATCTGTTTAATGGCAGCTTGTATGTTACGTAGAGTATCTCTTTTAACAACCTCTTTTGCTCTCATTGCATCTTTTACATCAGATTTTATTTGTTCTTTTAGACTCATATTTTTTCCTTAGTTATATTTAGGCAATTATACTATAATCACCCTATGATAATTACAATTGAAGATCAACAGTTTGATACAAAGGAAATCACTCAACTTTACCCAGCAGCTGTAGTGAAAACAGGACATCAAGATGAAACAACACAGGTAAGTCTAGAGTGGATAGACGTGGAAGCTCAAGGTAAGGTAGAAGTTTTAGGGTATGGACTTTTTATTCACTTGGGTGAAGAAAAAAAGTACTCTTTTATATTTGACACACGCGAGGAGATGGATGCAGCTGTAGGACGTATTGCATCACAATTACATGCATAGTCTCTAACCATCATCATACCATGATATTTGAATTGTTATAACAAAATTTCTTTGCTTTTAAGTTAGATTATCCTATTATTCGTAATATACATAACGGAGATATAATGACTACGTTTCAACTTTTCCTTCTTATTATTGCAGCAGGGGTATTTTACCTCTTTTTTAAACAACTTTTTTCAGGGAATCATCCTAAGCGTGGTGTGGACTTTGAAGCGAAAGTTGCAGATGAACAGATAGGTGGAATTAACCGACCGGATAAAACTTTTTCTACACCAAAAGTGGAGCCTACACGGATAGAAGAACTTTTGACTATGGCTGACGAAGCAGTACAGAAAGAAGATTTTGACGAAGCTAAAAAAGCTTTGGGTTCTGTATTGATTATAGAAGAAAATAATATGGATGCCTTACAAAAAATGGGGTATGTATGTATGCAAACAGGAGAATATACAGAAGCAAAAGAGAATTATGAAAAACTTTTGGCACTGGATGATAATGACGATATGGCTCACGTGTTACTTGCAAATACTTTACATAAACTGGGTGAAGAGAATAAAGCAGAAAAACACCATGAAAAAGCTATCAAACTTGACCCTGAGTATGCACCACATCATTTTAACTATGCCAATACTTTATATGACTTAGGACGTAAAGAAGAGGCACTGGCAGGGTATAGGAAGGCATATGCACTGGATGACTCTTTAAAAGAGGCAAAAGAAATGATAGTAAAACTGGAAAATAAAAATGTCTAATGCCTGTTTTGTAACCCAAGAGGCGACTGAAGATATTCTTCTTCGTGTGACGAATGTGTGTGGTGAATGTTACTCAGATATTGAAACGGGTGATACTATCCATTATGATATGCAGAATTACCGTTATTTGTGTGATTGTTGTCAGCAGAAACTCTGTTCTCAAATGAATGATGAGTGTGAAGTAGTAAGAGAAGAAGATACAGGCTTATTTTGCTAATAGCTATCTCAAATTTTAGTGATTTATGATATATTTTATGGCATTAATATAACTAAGGCTATTTAATTCTACACCTGTATATGCGATATCAAAGGCTGTACCATGATCAACAGAAGTTCTAAGAATAGGCAAATTTAAAGAGACATTAATTCCCTCATCAAAGTAGAGTGCTTTAAGCGGTGCTAACCCTTGGTCATGATACATGGCAATGTAGTATCTGTAGTTTTCTCTTACTCTTGGTGTAAATGCAACATCAGGTACGAGAGGTGTACTATAGGTCTGTTGTGTATTCCCGTGTTTATGTTGTAGATTTATAAGTGTATTGGATTTTTCAATGGCTTTCAATATGATATCTTCTTCATTACCAAGTACTCCATTGTCACCAGCATGAGGATTAAGACCCAAGATACCTACTATACTTTTGGGTTGAACTGTTTTATAAAAATCCAGTAAAAATTGTGTTAAGTTTTCTTCAGTGATGGAAGATGCAACTTCTTTTAATGGAATATGTTCTGTAAAAAGTGCCACATACATCTTTTCACAACCAAGCATCATGATAGCTTTTGCATCAAAATAGTCACGCAAAGCATCTGTATGTCCTTTATACTTCACGCCTGCAAGCTCCCATGCTTTTTTATGGATAGGCAAGGTACATAAAGCATCTACTTCACAGCTACGTGCAAGCTCTACGGCTTTCGTAAAAGAAGCATAGGCGTATGTACCACTTTCTTTGGAAACAGTACCTGGCTTTATGGTAAAAGTAGGAGCAATGTGCTCTATGGTCTTAAAATGATTTGGTATTGCTACATTTAATTTTTGTGCAGCTTGTTCAAGCATTTTTTTATCGATGCAATAGATGGGTTCAACGATATTTGAGACTTGATTGTGATTCTCTAAAGCGAGTTGTATCCCAATACCATTTAAATCACCAATGCTAATGGCTATTTTTTTACGACTTGGCATAATCAACGGATTAATTTTTCTTTCATATCGAGTATTGCTTGCTCTAGTCCAACATAGACGGAACGTGCGACAATACTCTGTCCTATGTTCAACTCTTCGATAGTTTCAATATCGACAATCTCAGCTACATTTTGAATATTGAGTCCATGTCCAGCAGCTACACGTAAGCCACGTTCCATGGCTTCACAAGAGAGTAGACGAAGATTACAGAGTTCATCTCCTAACATCTGTTTGAGTATCTTGCGTGAAAGTTCTAGTTCAGGGATAGAATGGGGTGTCTTACTTAAATTTGTATACAGCATGGCATAGATATTGGCATATTTACCTGTATGAAATTCTATCCACTCTACATTTAAGTCTAAAGATGTCTTGACTGCTTCTAGTGTTGGATCAATGAAAAGTGAAACTTCTATTTCATTTTTTTGGAGTCGTTTGATAGCCTCTATGAGTTTGGTTTGTTCTCCTGTGATCGCAAGTCCTCCCTCGGTTGTTACTTCTTCACGTTTTTCAGGTACAAGTGTGACACGGTGTGGTTTCAGTGTACAAGCAATATCAATCATACTAGGTTCTATAGCACACTCTAGGTTCACAGGAAGAGTAGAGAATTCTATGATATTTTTTGCATCATGGTCTTGCATATGACGTCGATCTTCACGCAAATGTATGGTGATTTGGTCAGCCCCAGCACGTTTACAGATACTCAGTGCATCCAGTGGATCTGGGTCAGCTACTTTTCTCGCTTCTCTTAGTACAGCAATGTGGTCTATGTTTACGCCCAATAACATTAACGATACTCCCTTAGATTTATTGTAGTCTTCATTATAGCAAAAATATTTAAGATAGGATTTGTATAATCATTGGAAACATCAAATAAACGTCATACTCATAATAATGGTCAGGATGATAAGTAGCAGGAACTTTATGCCAGAACAAAAAACTTTACCTATCAACGAATATAAACATATTAAACACAACATTGGAAATGGAAAACCGACCATATTGGCATTTGGAATGAGTCATTGTTATAGCTGTTTAGCTATGTCCAAGGTCTTTGCCGAAGTGTTAAAGGAGCATCCAGAGTATCAAATCTACTCCATTGATTCTCAAAATGACCGTTTGGCAAGCCGCGATATATACAAACTTAAGGTGATGCCTTCACAAATCTTTTTTAATGAGAATGGAGAAGAAGTTTTTCGTCATACGGGAGCATATAAGAAGGCAGTGTTGGATATTATTTTGAAGAAGTATGGTTTTGTTTAGTCTTAACAAATATTACGCTAAAATCGCGTCAATATTATTGCAAAGGTTTTAGAGATGGCAAAAAGAACAATCAAAAAAGCAGTACTGGCTTACTCTGGTGGATTAGATACAAGTATTATCCTAAAGTGGCTTCAAGACGAGTATGCATGTGAGGTAGTGACATTTACTGCCGATCTTGGTCAAGGTGAGGAAGTAGAACCTGCACGTGTGAAAGCACTTGCAATGGGGATAAAAGAAGAAAATATCTTTATACTAGACCTTAAAGAAGAATTTGTAAAAGACTTTGTATTTCCTATGTTTAGAGCCAATGCTATTTATGAGGGTGAGTACTTACTGGGTACATCTATCGCACGTCCACTCATTTCTAAAAAGCAGATAGAAATAGCACATCAAACTGGTGCTGATGCAGTGAGTCATGGGGCAACAGGAAAAGGGAATGATCAAGTACGTTTTGAACTTGGGTATTTGGCACTCGATCCAGATATTGCTGTTATTGCACCTTGGAGAGAATGGGACTTGAACTCTCGTACCAAGTTATTAGCATATGCTAAAGAACATGGCATTGATATTGATGGTAAAGGACAAGCCAAACCTTACTCTATGGATGCAAACCTATTACATATTTCTTATGAAGGTGAGTGGTTGGAAAACCCATTTAATGAGCCTGAAGATGACATGTGGTTATGGTCAGTAAAGCCAGAAGATGCACCTGATGAACCAGAATATATTACTCTTACCTATACACAAGGTGACCCAGTAGCTATTAATGGTAAAGTGATGACTCCTGCGACTATATTGACAACATTAAATGAATATGGAAATAAGCATGGTATCGGGCGTATAGATATTGTTGAAAACCGTATGGTGGGGATGAAAGCACGTGGATGTTATGAGACACCAGGTGGGACTATCATGCTTAAGGCGCACCGTGCCATAGAATCTATCACGCTTGATCGCGAAGAAGCACATATGAAAGATGAACTCATGCCTAAGTATGCAAAGCTTATTTATAACGGTTTATGGTGGTCTCCAGAACGTCGTATGCTACAGGCTGCTATTGATGCAACACAAGACCATGTTCAAGGTGAGGTAAGACTTAAGCTTTATAAAGGTTCAGTTTCTGTGGTAGGTAGAAAGTCTGATGTGACACTTTACTCAGAAGAACACTCTACATTTGAAGCAGATGATGTCTATGATCAAAAAGATGCAGAAGGGTTTATTCGTCTTAATGCACTTCGTTTTATTATTGAGGGTAAAAAACAACCTGAACGTATAAAGTCTTTAATCAAAAGTTCTGAAAAATAAGCTATTCGAGTAGCTCTTCCATCTCCTTCAGTACTCTTGAAGGAGAAAAATCAATCGCAGATTCTCTACTCAATATACTTGGAAATATCTCTAGCAGTATATAAATAAAACCTATCATTGGATAAAATG
>DQVJ01000092.1 GCA_015661795.1 Sulfurovum sp. | reverse complement strand
TATTATCGGGACTCAGTCCAATACGCTCATCACTTGGCTGTCCTACTCTGTGGTTTTTACCACTGATAACTATTACATCATCTTCCTGTGGTGCACTTCTTTCAATCTTTCCGATTTCCAATTCATTATTTAGAGTATATTTTTCATTCTTGGATATATCTATGAGTGTTACATCCCAACTTTTAAGCTCTAGGCTTTTACCTTTTTCAATATAGTTTGTCAGTGCACCTGTATCTGTACTCTGATTCAGAGGGTGGTTTTTGAAACTACTTAAAAATGAGAGAATTTTATCTACACCTACATTAGTCCATAAATAATTGTTTGAGTTGTGGATTTTGTCAGAACCAAGTCTTGCAACAAACTCTTTTAAAGAAGTAAGATTGCGTTCAATAACTGATTTTTGGCTGCTTAATACCCGTGTTTCTATGAGTTTATTGGAGTAGCATACTTCTACAAGCGCATCTCTTGCATTGTACATTTTATTTCTGGCTGTTACTATCAGAGATGCAGGGTGGTCTTTAATTTTTAGTCCATAGTCACGTGGGCTGCGTTTGTAGTATTCCATAATTTTAAGTTCTTCTTTCAGCTCCTCAACAACTTCCGCAATATACCCGTACCACTCTGCTGCTTCATCGCGCATAAATACTCTACATAGATCCACGTAGCCGTCTCTGTACCCGAACCATCGACCCATTTGAAGTAACGTATCATACATCTGTGTATTGCGTAAGAAATAGCTTATTGTCAAACCTTCCAGAGTAAAGCCTCTTGAAAGAGAATATCCTCCGATAGCAATAACATTCAATCCGCTTTCATCATAGTCGCTGTATCGTAACGGTTCATTTTTACTGTTAATAACAAGCACTTTTGTCAGATGTTCATATCTAACTATCTCTTCCAATACATCTTGGAAGGTAAACTTATCATGAGATGCATATTCTCCCTCCCATAAGCGATATATTTCTGCAAGCATATCATTTTGTAAAATAGCATTCAGATTTTTCTTGTAGCTGTATTTTATAAAACGTAACATTGACTGTACATCATCAACAAGAATATTTTTAATTTGTTCCTGGATATGAATTCTAAAAGAGACATTAATCAGCATAGAATGATGTCTGTTTTTTATACCACGGAGACGTTTAACGGCTCCGGATAAAAGGAAAAGATATATTGCATGATAGAGGCTTTCTGGTATGCACTCCACAATAGATTCTTTCTTGTGTTTTACCGGAAGACAAATTTCATTATCATCTATCACTCTGAGAATATTTGAATCCTCATCCAGAAATATCTTTTGTGCACCGACATAATTTGACGGTGCTTCAAGTGCAATAATAAAATCTTCAGGGAATAGATCCTCACCGACGACATCATCATCATTCTCGGGGTTGATAAATATATTGGCAAACGGTGTTGCTGTATATCCTACATAACATCTTCGGTCAAAGAGATTTAGCATTTCTCTGATTTGTTTATTTATTTTTGTTGCTTCATTTGGGTTTTTCTTTGTATTAATGGATGCGTTATCTGCCTCATCATCAATAATGAGTAAAGGGTAACTTGAGAGTTTTTCTTCAGTTGTAGTACCTTTTAGCCAATTGAGAATATTATTTAAAGTAGAAGGGTTTTTCTTAATTACTAAAATAATTGGTTCATTGTAATCTTTTGGATTTATTCCAAGGGACTGTAGATTTGTTTTTTTAAAATCATTGAGTGTGCTTGTAAGACTGCCTGGTATTCGCTTGTTGTCTACCAGTCCCACACCCTTCAATACTTTGTCAAGATTGTCAAACCCTATGAAGCCTTCATTGACTCTTTTCTGGGTCTGTTCACGGAGGTTGTTGTGAATACCTGCTATTAGTATTATAAGTTTATATCCTACATCAGCGGCTTTATTGATAAGTGATATATAATTGGCAGTTTTACCTGACTGGACATATCCCATAACCAACCCTTTTTTAATCCATTTCCCACCTCTATGGGGATTTTCAAGATAGTCAAGAAGTTTTTCATTTTTCTCAAAAATACTGTTTACTACTTTTGAAGGATAGCTTTCATTATTCAAAAGATGGTACCGGTATCTGTCTTCATAATATGTACTTCGCTCTTCAAGTTTATGAAGCCACGGTTCCCACCCTTTTTTGATTACCTCTGTTCCTAAAGGAATTGAAATTTGATTTTCAGAAATAATTTCTTTAATGAGCCTTTCTCTTTCTTCTTTATCCAGCTTACAGTCTGATACCATCTCCAAAAGAGGAATATTCTTTTCAAGCTCTTCTTTGGTCGGGAGTTCTTTTTTATTAACAATCAATGTTTTTAGCTGACTCTTTAAAATCTTATAACATTCCATCAAATATTTCCTTTTTGAATCTGTTCTGCAAAAAACTTTTCCCAGTCTTTTGTATACTTATTGAATGGTTCCATATTTCTAAGACTGTCAATATCCTGTATTGAAAACATATTGTTCTGATACAGAAATATTGCTTTTTCCTCCAATTCGGTATCTACAATATTGTTATCCTGAGATACTTCTTTTGGATAATTTCCAAGATCAGAGTAAAGCGTATCTTTGGGAAAAAAGCTGGCTACAAGATCCAGTATCTCAGATAGTTCATGTTTTTGTTCACTGTCCAGTTTTTTCATAAATCTGTCTATCATCGGATGCTCTTTATTAATGGTATATTTGATTTCCCCTCTGGCACTGTGACGCTCCCAGAAAGCTATATCGGAGGTGGAAGTTCTTGTACCTCTTGACTTGTAGACACGGGTAGAGGTACCTGCTATTTTTTCAATAATTTTTTTAAGACGTTGTCTTATAATAGCTGGAGGAGATGCATGGGATTTTTTGACATCTATTTTCCATAAATGATCCAGACTGTTTGGCAGGTCGATCTGGATTCTTGCCAGTTTGTACATTTCAGATTGTGCAATTAGTCGAAACCATGTACCTGAAATTAGAAGCCTTTTATTTCTGTAAACATAAAACCCCTGGTTTTTAAGATACCCTCCAACCCCCTGGTAATAATCATAATCCTGTGCAGATACTTTTGTATAGTGTGGCAGGATATAGGGTCTGATCTGTATCTTTTCATCGTTTATTGAAATTACTTCTTCCGGGAGTTCCTGTGTTGCCATGTGTTTGGAATGAAAAGGATCAAAAGATTTTAATTTGCTGTCGTTAATAAAAATAT
>DQVJ01000160.1 GCA_015661795.1 Sulfurovum sp. | reverse complement strand
TAATGCAAAGAACTCACACTGGATAGGAATGATTACCGAATCTGAAGCACTTAATGCGTTAATGGTAATAGGACCTAGTGCTGGTGGAGAATCAACAATAATATAATCAAATCTTGATGAAACTTCTTTTAGTTTTTCTTTTAAAACTAATTCTCTATTTTTCTTTTTAGGATTATAAAACTCTTTTTCAATACCTACTAAACCAATATTTGAGGGGAGCAAAAAAAGATTTTTAAGCGCTGTTTTCAAAACGACTTCTGAAACTCTTTTGGAACCTATCAGTACATGATAAATATTGAATTCATAATCACCTCTGCTAAACCCTAAACTTGTTGTTGCATTAGACTGGGGGTCTATGTCTAAAAGAAGTACTTTTTTACCTTTTTCAGCCAATGATGCTGCCAAATTAACTGCTGTTGTTGTTTTTCCTACCCCACCTTTTTGGTTGGCAATACAAATGACTTCACTCATCGTAAACTAAACACTCTCACCCCTTCAATGATTAACGAGCCATCATCCTGTAAACAAGCGTCTACAAGGCTCTTTTTATAGTTTTCAATATGAACGGAAAACTCTCTGCTTTGTTCAAATTCTATCTCATACTCACTAAATATCTCCTTCCAATTAGGAAATTTTTCAAGCTTTAGTAGGTATTTATCCAACAAAAATTGAGAGGAAATATCGCTCTGTAAGGCACTGTAGCCATTTTGAGATTTTTTTAAATTTATACCAATTCCACAAACCAAAGTATCCTTTACCTTTTGTGTAATAATTCCACCTATCTTTTCATTTTTCATATACAAATCGTTAGGCCATTTTAACCAAACATTCTCACCCAAATTAACAAGTGTTTGTTTCATAATATATGAAAAGTAAATTGATGCTGAAGCCAACGATAAATCTTTAGGCAAATCTTGCAATTTTACGGCTATTGAAGTAAAAAAATTTCCTCTTCCTCCTGACCATTCATTGTCTCTTGAACCTACACCAGCATCTTGTTGTAATGCCAATATTCCAATAGGTGCCTCTAGTGTGTTTTTTTGAAGCTGCTCTATAAGATATTTTTGTGTTGAGGGAAGTGTCTCAAATAATTTTATTTCCAACTTTAAGTCCTCTTCCCATACAATATGCTTTTACTGTCATCATTTTTTTAGAAGCAGGCTGCAAGGTATCTATCTTTAATCTACCTTTGGTGCATCCTATGATAACACTTTCTTTCTCAAATGCTAAGATTTGGCATGCTTCATTTTCACTATTGCTATCAAGCAAACTGAGTCCATCATATTTTGTACCCTTTGCATCGAAAATACCTGGCCATCCTTCAAATGCTCGATACTTATTGTAAATCAATTCAGCATTATCAAAATATATTTCACCATCAGATTTCTTAATTTTTTTACAAAGTGTTGCCTGATCTTCATCTTGTTTTTGAGGTGTTATATCTTTGAATCCACGAACTGTACTAAGTGTAATAACAGATGCATCATCTGTTAATTGTTGCATAAGTGCTTGTAATCTCATTTCTTTGGGGATAATAAACTCAATTTGCTCTAATATATCCCCTGTATCAAGACCTTCCTCCATTAACATTGAAGTCACACCTGTTTTTTCATCCCCATGTAATAACGACTGCTGTACAGGTGAAGCACCTCTATACTGTGGTAAAAGTGATGCATGTAGGTTAATACACGGTGCAATATTCAATATAGTCTTAGGTAAGATTTGTCCAAATGCTGCTACAATGATAAAATCAGGCTCACAGGATTTGATCATTTCCTCTATCCCTTCATCTTTTAAACGATTAGGTTGCAAAATCTGAATATTATACGATTCTGCCAAAAGTTTTACGGGTGAAGGAGTCAAGATTTTTTTACGTCCTACTGGTCTATCTGGCTGTGTTAAAACAAGTGCTACTTCCATATCTTCAGCTTCTATTAGACTTGCTAATATCTCTTTTGCATAATGGGGTGTTCCCATGTAGACTATTTTATATTTCATTTTTATAATTTACTTTATTTCTTCATTATTTTCTTGCATCTTAAACAATGTACCACCCATATGTTCCCCGTCAAGCAGTAAAGATTTGACATCAGAAAGATCAAATCCCGAAGCCAAAAACATCTTTCTTCCTTGCTGCATAAGAAAATCTGCAGATTGTAATTTAGTCACTATCCCCCCTGTAGCAAATTCGTTGTGAGGACTATGCTCAGCCTCAAGTTCATCTTGTGTTATTTGACTTACTATTGCACGTCGTTTGGCATCTTCGTATTTGTTTGGATCCTTATCATAAAATGCATCTATATCTGAAAGTATGACTAGAAGGTTCGCATCAAAATGATGTGCAACATGGGCTGAAAGTCTATCATTGTCACCAAAAACCAACTCTTGTACACTCACAGTATCATTTTCATTAATAATCGGCACAACATCATTAGACAACAAGGTATCTATCGCAACTTTTGCATGTTTAATATGTTCTTTAGAATCAAACACTTCTGCATAAAGAAGTACCTGTGAACACAATATATCAAATATTGCAAATTTTTCCTGATACATTTTGAGTAATAATGGTTGTCCAATGGCTGCTAATGCCTGTTTATTGGCAACAACAGATCTGTCTAATACCAAACAGGTATACCCTGCAGCAACTGCACCAGAGCTCACTAAGATGACTTCATATTTTTTTTCTTTCAACTGGACGATAAACTCTACTAAGGCAAGCATCCGTTGCTTAGCAATATTTCCTTTCTCTGTTAAAACATGAGATCCTACTTTTATTACAATACGTTGCACATCCATTTTAAACCTTATTTTCTTCTTTTACACTTTTAATAAAATCACCTAAAGCATAGCGTAGTGGCTCAGTATTAATATGTGCTACCGATGAGATAGGTAAAACAAAAAGTGGCTTCTGCTCTAGAAGTTCTACACCAAAATCTTTTTTAAAACCATAGGAAATATATTCCTCTTTTGCTTTATACTGATGTAGTATATTATTTGCTTCAAGTTCTATATCTGCTAAAAAAACCTCTGTTAAAGTATTCACTTCTTCTACTGAGAGTGAATCTATCTTTGTGATAGCCACAGCATGCTTACGTGTTGCCAAAGTCCCAGAGTAACGCTGAAGTTCTAACAATAAAGTCTCATATTGGTATTTCATTTCTCTATAATTGGCTGCATCTATCATCAGTAATAATGTTTTCGTACGTTCAATATGTTTAAGAAATTCTAAGCCTAAACCTCTTCCATCACTTGCACCTTCAATAATACCGGGAATATCCGCCATCATAAAAGAGTCATAATCACCAATATGCACGACACCAAGTTTTGGGGTTAATGTTGTAAACTCATAATTGGCTACTTGTGGCCGGGCATTTGAGAGTGTTGCTATGAGTGTAGATTTTCCAACGTTTGGGTATCCTACAAGTCCTACATCTGCAATAAGTTTCATCTCAAGTCTTATCTGTTTGGTAATACCTGGTAATCCTGGCTGTGCATAAGTAGGTCTTTGATTACTAGAAGATTTAAAATGCATATTTCCCAATCCACCTTTACCCCCTTCTAAGAATAAAACAACATCTCCCTCAGTAAGTAAGTCCATAATTTCTTCACCTGTTTCCATGTCTACAACAGTAGTCCCAGGAGGCACCGTAATTGTCAAATCCTGACCTTTACGTCCATAACATTTTCGTCCTTCACCAGGACGACCATTTTCTGCTTTCATATGTTTACGTCCACGAAGTCCTGAGAGCGTATCAGTGTTATTATCTATTTTGAAAAAAACAGAACCACCACGCCCACCATCTCCACCATCTGGACCACCATTTGCAACAAACTTCTCTGTCCAAAATGAAATGGATCCAGGACCCCCTTTACCTGAACTTATCATAAGCTCTACACTGTCTACGAACATAACTAAACCTTTATATTTCTAAAAAATATTATCTACACTAAAGATAATATATAAATTATGGAATTATATCTAAATTGGGGGAAAGTATTGCTATAATTTTTTATCTAAATACTATTGTAAGGTATCATATGAAATATAGATATACAATAAAAAAAATTATTTTTCTAATCACTTCCCTCTTCTTGTCAAATGCTTGTACCCCTAATCAACTTTCTCAACAGCAAGGAGGTTTTTCTCATAGTGGCATTTACTTTGGTTCCCATTTTCCTGACATTTACAAAAAAGGTATTAAAGATGGATGTACCACTTCTAAAGGTACCTATAAAAAATCACATAGTCTTTTTCAAAATAATAAAGATTATGAAGATGGTTGGTTTTTAGGTCGGAATAGATGTAGAGACTTACTTGTAATAGATGAAGAATAGAGAAAACCAAAGTAATTTGGATTTTCTCTAATTAAAATTATGCGGGGATTACTGAAACTTTTTTCTGACTAGCAGTTCTGTTGTCAAATTTAACTACACCTTCAATAAGTGCAAATATAGTATGGTCTTTACCCATACCTACGCCATTACCTGGGTGAACTTTAGTTCCTCTTTGTCTAATGATGATGTTACCTGGAATAACTGCTTCTCCACCAAACTTTTTAACGCCTAAACGACGTCCAGCTGAATCACGGTTATTTTGAGTAGATCCTTGACCTTTCTTGTGTGCCATTTTATCTCCTTTTAGATTATGCTATTTTTGTAATTCTAACTCTTGTAAAGTCTCTTCTGAAACCTCTTTTAAGCTTTGAATCTTTTCTTCTTCTTTTTTTGTAGATGATAACTTTTTTATCTCTACCTTCATTGATTACCTCACCTTTAACTACAGCACCTTCTACGAAAGGAGTACCTACAGTTAAATCACCATTATCTAATGCTAGAACTTCTTTAAATTCTACTGCTGATTTTGGTTCAAGACCCATGTTGTCAAAACAGATGATGTCACCCTCTTGAACTTTGAATTGTTGACCACTTGCTTTAATGATTGCGTACATTGCAAACCCTTTGTTATTCTATGTTTTTTAAAAAGTTTGTGATTATACCCAAAAGTATTTTAATTTAATTTTAAAATCATGCACTATTTCAATCCAGGAATACTAAAAAGTATAATTTGCTCCTGCAAGTGCTATACATTCTATCTCAACCAGTGCATTTTTAGGTAAAGTTTTCACAGCAATAGTACTCCGTGCTGGTTTATGTGTACCAAAGTAATGTGCATAAACTTTATTTACCGTATCAAAATCGTTCATATCTGCTAAATAAATTGTAGTCTTGATAACATCATTGAAGTGTGCACCGGCAGCTTCAAGAACATAGTAAAGGTTTTTCATTACTTGATGGGTTTGATGCTCCACATCTCTTGTTTCCATACTTCCATTAGGCATTAGAGCAATCTGTCCAGAAGTATATATGAATCCTTTGGCTTCTATTGCTTGTGAATATGGTCCTATAGCCTGTGGTGCTTCTTTTGTAGATATAAATTTCATTCCTATTCCCCTTTAATTTGTATTTCGTTCATAAAAAATGTATGCTGTTGAGTAGTCCGAAAACTCAAAATAAACTTTCTTTTCTCCTGGATCTTTTTTACCATTTAGATTTAAATCATCAATTCCATAACCATATCTGTAAGGTCTTGACCCACCATCTGAAGTTCCTTTTGCTGTAGAGAGTTTATCTATTTGAATAAACTTATGCACCAATTTATCCCCAGCATATATATCTAGCACGCCATTCGTTCCTGTCCAATTTTGAAGAGAACGACTGAGCGAATTTTGTGTCTCTTGCGTACAAGCTGAGACAAATAATACAAATACAAAAGCCAAAAATATATTTAATTTCATTTATCTCCTTTATATTTTAGTAAGTTTAGCACTATTAAGCTTTTGGCATTCCAAATTTTTGCGTCAAAAGTTCACCTTCATCGTTAAAATAAAGATAATACAACTTGTCTTTTGTTACCGTCAATCCTGCCAGATAACGTAATGCCAAATTTGCTTGTAATGACCCTATATGCATGACTATAGGAGCAGTGATGCCCCCAGGTTTATGATCAGATATGTTAAATACTTCAAAGTTTGCCTCATCGAAAAAACATACTTGTCCATTAAATTCTTCTACAGATGCATATATCCAAGGAGTGTTACTTTTTTTAGCATATTTATCTATTTCTCCTCTTACAGGAAGATTATCTGTTGCATCAAGTATTAAATCATACGTATTATCCATTTCTTTAAAGTCATCAAAAGCCATATCAAAAGCCACAGTTTTTACAAAAGGGTTTTTAGCTTCTATCAAACTTGCTACAACCTTTGCCTTGTTTAAGCCTTCGTCTTTTAGAGTAAATGCTATTTGTCTATGAATATTATGAGATGAGACAGTATCAAAGTCTACCATATGTATCTCACCTATACCTGATGTACCCAATGCCATTGCCAACGTACACCCAAGCCCACCAGAACCGATAATCGCAATTTTTTTCTTCTCTAAACTTTGTTGCACACTTGATCCCCAAAGTTGTATTTGTCTATTAAAGTATTCACTTTGTGTCATGCTAAATCCTCACGTTGTTTAAGTTCTTTTTCAAATCCCCAAGTTTTACGATGGGTAATAACTTCTTCCTTGTTGATGATTTCAACAAGCATTGATTCCTTATCTTCAAGCATCATTTCCACTTCTCCTTCTGGTGAAACTAGCATAGTGTCTCCATAAAACTTCCACTTTACTTCTGCATCACTATACTCTCCAAGACGGTTTGCACGTAGGATATAGCAACCGTGTAAAAATGCTTTGGATTTAATGATCTCCCGCCATCTGTTATGCGATCCAAAAGTTGATGCAGTTGGTAACAAAACCAAGTCAACTTTTTTACGTGTTACCTGTTCCCAGAAAGGGTCAAAATGAAGTTCAAAGCCACCCATTACCATAATTTTAAACCCTTTTAAATTAAAAATCATAGCATCCTTCAGTGGTTTAATTGCATTTGAAAAAAACTTTTTTTCATTCCAGTGCTGGTAAGGAAGCAAAATTTGCTGTTCATAATATCGTGTATTTTTAGGTGAAATTTTTACAATTGTTTTATAATATCCATCCGATTTACAGATGATAATAGGAGCAACAAAAACAATATCATATTTAACAGAAAGAGTTTTAAGAAGTGCTAGGTGATTCTTGGTTTGTGCTTTAACCATAGCTGTAGACATGGTTTCAAACTCTTTAAAAAAATGATTCAGTACATACTCCCCAAGAAGCATCATATCTGCATCTCTCTGCTTGGCTTGCTTAAGATAAAACTCAAGTCTAGTAGCATTCATGCCAAGTGTAGGTAACTGCAGTGCTGCTACAACAAGTTGAGACATTAAATACTCTCTCCCAATTTTTGGTTTTCTTGTTCTATGATTGTTATTTTTGTTTTTGCTTCTTCAATAAGTGTTTGCGCCTCTTTAATATTTTTCAAGCCTTCTTCATATATTTTCACAGATTCTTCAAGCGTAATTTCTGGATTCATTAATTTTTCCAGAAGTTCTTTTGAATATTCTAATTTTTCTTCAAAACTTTTTGCTTTCATTCCAAAACCTCTCTTATAGTATTTTCAAATTTATCTAATTCTACCAAAAACGCATCATGTCCATAGTTACTTTCTACTTCCAAATATGTACAAAACTGTTTATTCTTTTTCATCATCGTAGCTATATATTCCATCTCTGATGGGAAAAACAGATAATCTGAAGAAAATGAAATCAAATGTACCTTCGCTTTAATACGTGAGATAGCATCCTGTAAAGAATCATACCCACGACTTAGATTGAAAGTATTGATGGCTTTCACTATATAAAGATATGAAAGTGGGTCAAAGTTACGTGAGAAATTGTTCGTATTGTATTCCATATAGCGCTCAACTTCATAACGTCCGAAAAGTTCAAATAACCCATCATTATTCACATAGTTACGCCCAAACTTGTCATCCATAGAATCAGGAGAAAGGTAAGAGATATGTCCAGCAATTCGACCAATAGCCAACCCATCAAGTCCTTCTTCGACAAAATCATCTTTCTCATAATTCCCATGTTTAAACCGAGGATCTCGACGAATAGCTTCCACTGCTACTTTATTAAAAGCTATCGTCCATGGTCGTGTTGCATACGTAGCAGCCAAAGAGATAATATCATCTGCAAAGTTTGGATAATCTACGGCAAACTGTAAAGCCTGCATACCTCCCATTGAGCCACCCACTATCGCACGTACATGGTAGATACCTAATTCCGACAGTAAGTGCATTTGTGCACGTATGATGTCCTTTACAGTCACTACTGGAAACTTTAGACGATAAGGAATTTGAGTAGAATAATTGTTACTCATAGGCCCTGATGTACCAAAACATGACCCTAAGACATTGGTACAAATAACAAAATATTGACTCGTATCCAAGGCTTTACCATCACCAATAAGTCCATCCCACCAACCTGCTTTTTGTTCACCTTCATACACACCTGCTGCATGATGTGAACCAGACAAGGCATGACAAACCAAAATGACATTAGATTTATCAACGTTGAGCTCACCATAGGTCTCGTAGGTTATCTCATAAGGTTCTAAGATACGCCCACTTTCTAAATACAAAGGGGA
The DNA here is from genome assembly GCA_015661795.1 of Sulfurovum sp. GTDB lineage: Bacteria > Campylobacterota > Campylobacteria > Campylobacterales > Sulfurovaceae > Sulfurovum. Next base: position 116 of record DQVJ01000160.1, on the reverse strand, counting down.
GCTAAACTGTACTGTTTTGGTTTCGATTTTCATAGACTGCTTTGATGGTAAAATTTAATTGTAATATTTTATCGTATTTGTGCTTGTATTAATGTGGGATGTGATTAGTAATATAC
>DQVJ01000108.1 GCA_015661795.1 Sulfurovum sp. | reverse complement strand
TTGATTCTCCACCAGCACTAGGTCCTATTACCATTAACGCATTAAGTGCTTCAGATTCGGTAATCATTCCTATCCAGTGTGAGTTCTTTGCATTAGAAGGACTGGCACAACTCCTCAACACCGTTAGTCTTTTGAAAAAGACTATTAATCCTAAATTGAAAATAAAAGGGTTTTTACCAACCATGTATTCAGGGCAAAATAATCTTTCCAAGCAAGTCTTGGCAGATTTAAGTCACCATTTTAAAGACAAGCTTTTTCATATGAAAAAAGGTAGAGAGTGTATAGTGGTACCAAGAAATGTAAAGATTGCGGAAAGTCCAAGTTTTGGTAAGCCAGTGATTTCTTATGCGACAAACTCCAAAGGTTCTCTCGCATACAGGGATTTAGCAACAGTGATAGTAAGAGGTTAATTATGGGATTAGGCAGGGGCTTAGGAGAAATTCTTTCTGAAGTAGAAGAAGCATATGAAAAAGATTTATCAAATATAGATAGTTTTGAACTTGAAGCACAAGGCATGAGAGTGGAAGAACTTTTTGTAGATAGTATTACGCCCAATCCTTTTCAGCCTAGAAAACATTTTGATGAGGAAGCATTACTGGAATTAAGTAAGTCTATTTCTGAACATGGACTGTTACAACCAATTGTGGTTATAGAAAAAGAAGATGGATATTTACTTGTTGCAGGGGAACGTCGTTTAAGAGCACACAAATTAGCAAAATTAACAAATATTAAAGCCATTATAGCCGATGTAGATATAGATGAAGTAAGATTACGAGAACTGGCACTCATTGAAAATATTCAAAGAGAAAACCTTAATGCAATAGAACTTGCAAACTCTTATGCGGAACTCTTAGATGTACATGACATTACACATGATGCCCTTTCTTCTATTGTACATAAAAGTCGTTCTCAGATCACTAATACATTACGTCTATTAAATTTATCTACATACGCACAAGAACATTTGATTAAAAATCAAATTACGCAAGGCCATGCAAAAGTGTTGATTGGGCTAGATGATGTAAAGCAAAAGGTGATTATAGATAGTATTATCGGACAAAAGTTGTCAGTGCGTGATACAGAAAATATGATAAAAAACGCTAAAATATCAAATACTAATAAAGTATATCCAACTGAGGAAAATAATTTATTTAATAAATATGAAAAAGACCTTAAAGAAAATTTACCTTTTAAATATGTATTGAAGACAAAAAGTATAGAAATAAAATTTCAAAATGAAGAAGAAATGGCAACCTTTGTATCACTTATTAAAAGTAACAAATAAAGAATACTATAAGCAAGAATTAACTCTATGTACAGATTAGTAGCAATAAATACAAAACATACTTATTTTTCATTAAAACACTTATAATTTAATCAAGATTAGATAACCAAAATGCTAATATTATACGAAATTACATGAGGAGTCTTAATGCTTGACATACATTTACCATTGATGTTGTTTGTTTTAGTATTGTTTCTAACGCTGATTGTTCTTTTAAATAATATGCTATTCAAGCCATTGGTTAAATTTATGGATGATAGAGATGCCTCAATAGCAAAAGATTTAGAAGCAGCAAAAAGTTTTAGTGGCAATACAGATGAACTCAATGCTAAAGCGGAAGAAATTATTAGCAATGCTAAGAATGAAGCCGCAACAATCAGACAGAAAGCAATTGATGATGAAAAAACATTGGCTGCAAGTAAAGTTCAAACCAAACAAAATGAAATAGACAAAGAATTTGAAAGCTTTGTTGAGAAGTTAGCTGAAGAAAAAGAGAACTTGAAGAATGAGTTACTCTCCCAAATGCCTCTATTTAAAGAGAGCCTAAAAGCTAAGTTTAGCAAATTATAAGAGAAGGGATAAAATGAAAAAATTCGTACTATGGTCTTTACTTTTTGTTCCTGCTATTCTGTTGGCAAGTGGGGGAGATGCTGAGTCATCACGTTACTTTGCACAAACGGGTAGAGAAACAGATTTTTTGCCAAGAGTATTTAACTTTGTAATCTTTGCAGCTTTATTGGTTTATTTGCTTGCAAACCCAATCAAAGAGTATTTTAAAGGTAGAACTGAAGCTATTGCATTGCAGCTTAAAGAGATTGAAGAAAAGCTTCAAGCCGCAAAAAATGAGAAAAAAGAAGCACAGGCCAGACTAGATGAATCAGAGAAGAGAGCAGATAAAATTCTTGATGATGCCAAGAAAGAAGCGATTATTTTGGCCCAAAAAATATCGCAATCCAATGAGCATGATTTAGCTACAATGACAAAACATTTTGAAGAAAAGATACTTTTTGAAGAAAAAAGGTCTGTTAGAGAAGTAATAGATGAGATTTTGAGTGAGAATATTACTAATGATGACATCATGATTGATGAAACAAAAGTGGTTGATATTATTTCTAAGAAGGTGGCATAAAATGGAAGAGTTGATTGCAAAAAGGTATGCCAAAGCACTTTCACAATCAAGTGATGATGTAGCTGGTGTCGCAGAAGTTCTTAATGTCCTTAGTGAAGTTATCAATACAAAAGAAGTAAAAAATACATTGACATCACCTATTGTTGGAAGTGAGACAAAAACAGAAATGATTTTGTCTGCACTTGGAACAGATATTGATAAAGTACTTATAAATTTTATCAAAATATTAGGTGAGAATAAAAGACTTGATTTGATTCCTGCAATAGCAAAAGTACTCAATTCAGACTTACAAAAAATTTCTAATAATTATGAAGGTGTTTTAAAAAGTAATGAAAAACTTGATTCAAATGCTTTAAATAAGCTAGAAGAAACACTTAAAAAGTATACAGGTTCAACAATCAAACTAACGCAAGAAAAATCTAATCTTGATGGCTTACGCGTTTCAGTTGATGATTTAGGTATTGAGGTAAACTTCTCTAAAGAGAGAGTTAAAGAACAACTAATTGATTTCATTAAGAAATCTTTATAGTTATCTAACAGTAAAGGAGTATCAGTGGCAGTTAAATTGCAAGCAGATGAGATTAGTTCAATCATCAAGGAAAGAATTGAGAATTTTGAAATTGATGTAGACATCAATGAAATAGGCAAAGTAGTAGGTATCGCAGATGGTATTACAACAGTATATGGTCTTAACAATGTTATGGCTGGGGAAGTTGTAGAATTTGATAATGGTGCGAAAGGACTTGTATTAAACCTTGAAGAAGCAAACGTAGGTGTTGTTGTTTTGGGTACCAGTACAGGTATTAAAGAGGGGATGAGTGTTAAGCGAGCAGGTGAACTGCTTAAGGTTCCTGTAGGTGATGGGCTTATGGGTAGAGTTGTGAACTCTCTTGGTGAAGCAGTAGACGGTAAAGGTGTCATTGAAGCATCAGAACATAGATTTGTTGAAGAAAAAGCACCTGGAATTATGGCAAGAAAATCTGTGCATGAACCACTTCAAACAGGTATAAAAGCGATTGATGCACTTGTTCCAGTAGGACGTGGTCAAAGAGAACTGATTATTGGTGATAGACAAACAGGTAAAACGACACTTGCTATCGATACCATCATCAACCAAAAAGGTCAAGATGTTGTCTGTATTTATGTTGCAATTGGACAAAAACAATCCACTGTTGCAGCAACCGTGAAAAAGCTTGAAGAACATGGTGCAATGGATTATACAATTATTGTAACAGCAGGTGCTGCGGAATCTTCAGCTTTACAGTTCCTTGCTCCTTATGCCGGTGTAACTATGGCTGAGTACTTTAGAGATAATGGAAGACATGCAGTTATATTTTATGATGATTTGTCTAAGCATGCTGTTGCATATAGAGAGATGTCACTTATCTTAAGACGTCCTCCAGGTAGAGAAGCATATCCAGGGGATGTTTTTTATCTACACTCAAGACTTCTTGAAAGAGCAGCAAAACTTTCTGATGAGTTAGGTGCAGGTTCAATTACCGCATTCCCAATCATTGAAACACAAGCAGGTGATGTAGCAGCGTATATACCAACAAATGTTATTTCTATTACGGATGGACAAATTTTCCTTGAGACTGACTTGTTTAACTCAGGTATTAGACCAGCAATTAATGTGGGACTTTCTGTTTCACGTGTTGGTGGTGCAGCTCAAATTAAAGCGACTAAACAAGTATCTGGTACATTAAGATTAGATCTTGCGTCATTTAGAGAGCTTCAAGCCTTCGCACAATTTGCATCGGATCTCGATGAATATACGCGAGGTCAATTAGAGCGTGGACAACGAATGGTTGAAGTACTTAAACAAGGGCCTTATGCTCCAGTTGCTATTGAAAAGCAAGTTGTCATTATTTTTGCAGGTGCAAATGGATATCTTGATGATATTCCTGTCTCTTCTGTAGTTAAGTTTGAGTCTGATCTTATGCCATTTATGGAGGCAAAGTATGTAAATATTCTTGATTCTATTAGAAATGATAAGAAAATCACTGATGATACTGAAGCAGAATTAAGAAAAGCTATCGAAGACTTTAAAGCTTCATTTGCTGGATAAGAAAGGCTCAAAATGGCTAATTTAAAAGAGATTAAGCGTAAAATTGGATCTGTTAAAAATACACAGAAAACGACTAACGCTATGAAGCTTGTTTCTTCTGCTAAACTGAAGAGAACAGAAGAGCTTGCTAAAAGATCTAGAGTCTATGCAGCTAAGTTGACAGAACTCTTAAATGAGATTGCACAAAAAATGCAACAGTCAAATGTTGAAGGAATAGATAATATTTATTTTAGGAATATACAAAATCCTAAGAAAGTGGATATTATCTTTATTACTGCAGACAAAGGTCTTTGTGGTGGTTTTAACTCACAAACGATTAAAAGAACAAATAAACTGATTGAAGAGTTCCGCGCAAATGATGTAAAGGTACGTCTTAGAGCAGTGGGTAGAAAAGGAATTGACTTTTTTAAATTCAATGGTATTGAATTAAATGATGAAATTATTGGACTCTCTGCTGCTCCTGATTTTAAGCAAGCAGCAGAGTTTATCTCTGATATTGCAGAATCTTATGTGAATGGTGAGACTGATAAAATCATTTTAGTGCATAATGGATATGTCAATATGATTACACAAGAAGTAAGAGAAGAGCAGGTATTACCTGTAGATACTTCAAAGTTAGAACTTAACAGTGTAGTGTCTTCTGAACTTGAAGTTGAACCAGATGATGATGATACACTTTTAGATGCATTGGTGAAGCGTTATGTTGAGTATACAATGTATTATTCGCTTATTGATTCCCTTGCAGCTGAACATTCAGCACGTATGCAAGCGATGGATGCAGCAACTAAAAATGCAAAAGAGATGGTGAAAGAGTTAAACGTTAAGTATAACAAAGCAAGACAAGAATCGATTACTACTGAGCTCATAGAGATTATCAGTGGTATGGAATCAATGAAATAATTAGGAGAAAGCAAGTATGACAGGTAAAATAGTACAAGTCTTAGGTCCCGTAATTGATGTGGATTTTACAGATTATCTACCAGAAATTAATGAAGCATTGGAAACAATAACAACAATTGATGGTAAAGAACACAGATTAGTTTTAGAAGTAGCAGCTCAACTTGGTGATAGTAGAGTAAGAACAATTGCTATGGACATGAGTGAAGGTCTTGTAAGAGGTCAAACAGTAAAAGCAACAGGTGAATCTATTAAAGTTCCTGTTGGCGAAGAAGTTCTTGGACGTATCTTCAATGTTATCGGTGAGGCTATCGATGATAATGGCGATGTGAATGCAAAAGAATATTGGTCAATACATAGAGACCCGCCACCTTTTGAAGAGCAAAGTACAAAAACAGAAGTATTTGAAACAGGTATAAAAGTAGTTGACCTTCTTGCACCATACAATAAAGGTGGAAAAGTTGGACTATTTGGTGGTGCAGGTGTTGGAAAAACAGTTATTATTATGGAACTTATTAACAACGTTGCTATGAAACATTCAGGATATTCAGTATTTGCAGGTGTTGGGGAAAGAACACGTGAAGGAAACGATCTTTACTTTGAAATGAAAGACTCAAATGTACTTGATAAAGTTGCACTCTGTTATGGACAAATGAGCGAACCTCCAGGGGCACGTAACCGTATTGCACTTACAGGTCTTACTATGGCTGAATACTTCAGAGACGAAATGGGGCTAGATGTTCTTATGTTTATTGATAACATCTTTAGATTTGCACAATCAGGTTCTGAAATGTCTGCACTTCTTGGACGTATTCCTTCAGCAGTTGGATACCAACCAACTCTAGCTAGAGAGATGGGTGCACTTCAAGAAAGAATTACATCAACAACAAAAGGTTCTATTACATCTGTTCAGGCAGTATATGTTCCTGCAGATGATTTGACAGATCCAGCTCCTGCATCTGTATTTGCTCACTTAGATGCAACAACAGTACTTAACAGATCTATTGCTGAAAAAGGAATCTACCCTGCGGTAGATCCTCTGGATTCAACTTCTAGAATGCTTGATCCACAAATTGTTGGTGATGAGCATTATGGGATAGCGACAGGTGTACAGCAAATCCTTCAAAAATATAAAGATCTTCAAGATATTATTGCAATTCTTGGTATGGATGAACTTTCTGAAGATGACAAACTTGTAGTTGAGCGTGCTAGAAAGATTGAAAAATATCTTTCACAGCCATTCCACGTTGCTGAAGTGTTTACAGGAAGTCCTGGTGTGTATGTGACTTTAGATGATACGATTGAAGGATTTAAAGGTCTTCTTGAAGGTAAATATGACCACATGAACGAAGCAGCATTCTATATGGTTGGTAACATTGATGAAGCTGTTGCTAAAAATGATAAGATTAATGCTAAGTAAACTTAGTACTTATCAGTAAAGGATAATTATGGAACTTATGAAACTAGAAATCATTACACCCAATGGTGTGATATTTGATGGTGATGTTACCCAAGTAAATTTACCTGGATCTGAGGGTGAATTTGGTGTTTTAGCTGGTCATTCAACATTGGTTTCTTTACTGGATACAGGTGTCATTGTTTACAATAGAGCAGATGGAAGAGAAGTAGCAGTAGCTATTAATTCTGGATATGTTAAAGTTGATGAAGGAAAAACAACTTGTATTGTAGATGGTGCAGTTGCTCTTTCAGGAGAAGATACACATATTGCCCAAGCAATTGAAAAAGCAAAAAAATTACTCAAAAGTACTCAAGCTTCAAGTGCATCAATTGCTTCTGCAGTGAGTAAAGTAGAAAAAATAGGAAAGTCATTTTAAATTGGGCTCTCTTTTAGATTATTTCATCCATGGCAGTGCAATAACATTTATTGTATTGCTGGGGCTATCCATTTATTTTATCGCTACTTTTTGGGTTTTTTTAGATAGATTTTACATATTAAATACCCGTATTACATCAGAAGCTCAATCACTTAAAGCATTGTACACAGGTCAGTCAAAATCAGTGGCAAGCACCTCACTTATTTTTACTTATTTGTCTCGTGTAAATGAACCCAATAGGGCGATATTAGAAGCGGCATCATCAGATGCGATAAGAGTCTCAACTAAAGGCCTTACCTGGCTTTCAATCATTGCATCTACGTCACCATTTATAGGGCTTTTTGGAACAGTTATAGGAATATTGGAAACATTTTCAAAACTTGGCTCTCAGTCAAGTGCATCATTAAGTGTTGTTGCCCCCGCTATTTCTGAAGCATTAATCGCTACAGCTGCAGGTATTGGCGTAGCTATTTTTGCATATACTTTTCATTTGATTTTAAAACGTAAAGCTTATGAACTCTCTTCTCTGCTTACATCACAGGCGGAAGTGATACTTTCTCAGGTTAGTGAGGAAGCATAGATGTTTAGTTGGGATGATAGTCCAGACTTGAATATCACACCTTTGGTAGATGTTATGTTAGTGTTAATGGCTATACTTATGGTCACTGCTCCGACAATCACTTTTCAAGAACAAATTAATCTTCCTCAGGGATCCAAAACGGTTAAGGTTACCAAACCTAAAACCCTTACTATAAGAATGGATAAAGAGAAAGTTATTTATTTAAAAAATGACACGTATAGGTTTGATACTTTTGCCGATGATTTTGTGAATATGTCTGTCAAGTTTGATAAGAATACGGAAGTTTATATACGTGCAGATGAGGCTTTACAATATAAAAATATCATGTTTTTACTTAAAAGTGTAAAGGCTGCGGGTTTCGAGAAAGTATCACTTATTACAGAATGAAAAAAATATCTCCTAATCTCATCTGGGGGCTCTTGTCAATTAGCATATATTTTGCTATGGTGGGTGCACTTATATTTTATTTTAATACGAGAAATGAAAAAAAATCAGTGCATTATGTTAAAAAAAATGAAAATCGTATTCGAGTGGCACTGCATACGCCTAAAAAAGAAAAAACTACGAAGTCTAAACCTAAAAAATTGATATCAAAATCAAAAGTTAAACAGAAATTAAAACCCAAAGATACAAAGAAGAAAGTGATACAGGAAAAAATCGTTAAGAAAAAAGATGTAAATAAGTCGAAACCCCTAAAAAAAATGCCTAAAAAAGTAAATAAGCTAAAAGTGAAAAAAGCATCAGAACTTTTTTCAAACATAAAAACTGAAGAAAAAAAATTAAATATGCAGATTACGAATAAACCTATTAAAAGCGTACCTAAAAAAAATATTATTAAAGTCTCAGAAAAACATTTAAGTGCCAGTGAACGTATAAGCAGCACATTAAAAACAAGTGACAGTGGTGTTGAAAATGCTTATTTTGCCAAAGTACAAAGCATGCTGGAAGATTGGCCTGCTCAGAGTGATTTTGCTGGAGAAAAGGCTACAGTGATACTATTTATTGAACCAAGCGGAAGGTTTAAGTTTAGGATTAAGTCTGGGTCAAATATTGAAGAGTTCAATACGGGCTTAATGGGTTTTTTGGAACAGTTACAAACTATAGGATTTGGTAGGCATCATGCAGGTAGAACTTATGAATTTGAGGCAGAATTTATTGCAAAAGAATAAACTTTCTAGAGAGACAATAATTTAGGTATACTTCAAACTGTACATGATAATGGAAGCAGCAATGCCAACATTAAAACTTTTTATGCCTTCTTCCATTTCTATTTGTATAACTTCATCACAATGTGCCAAAACTTCATCAGAAATACCAGAGCCTTCATGACCCATAAGCAAAACCCATTTCTCTGCTACTTTAACGGAAGAGAGAGGTGTTGCTGTATCTCTTACTTCAGCTGCATAAATATAATATCCATTTTTTTTTAGATATTTAATTGTCTCTATTATATTGTTATAGAGAGATATTTTAAGCATACTGATATGACCCATTGAAACACGAAGGGCACGTCTTGAATATGGGTGGGGACCATGTGTGGGGAGCAGATAAGAGTGGATACCAAGAGCAGCAGCTGAACGTGCGATTGATCCTATATTTTGTGTTGAACTTATTTCATCTAACATAATGATGTGTTTATCGAGTTTATCTAAAGATGTTAATGATGGTCTTTTACCATGCATCATGACGTTATGATGGATTTTATGACCTACTATTTTTTGCATCAGTTCTTTGCTTGCGACAAATAGTTGAGGAATGTTTTTATTTTCAATAAGATGCATAAACTCAGTATAGTATGCTTCTGTAGCGAGAATACTTTGGATGGTTATATCCGATGCAAGAAGTAAGTTAACTACTTTTGGACTGTCTGCAACAAAACTTTGGTCGGCTGTAAAAGCATTATCTCTAAATTGATGATAGATATGTAAATCAGGAATATTTATATCGTTTACTTTAATGAATTTCATACCGTATTGTATCTTTATTTCAGTATTTCATACTTTGTGGAGTTTATGTTAAAATATCATATCAAGGAGTACACCGATGAGAAAAAAATTACAACATTACTTACATAAATTATTGGAATTAGAAGGTAGTGATTTACATCTAAAAGCTGGATCATTGGTGCATATGCGACTTAAAGGTGAGTTACATTCTGTGAAAAGTGAAAAATTAACAAATGATAATATGTTAGCTATAGCAGATGAAATTCTTAACAAAGATCAGTATAATAAACTTATAGAAAATCAAGAATTAGATTGTGCATATGTCTTGGATAATGAAAAACGTTTTAGAGTAAACTTTTTTTATCAAATGCATGGCTTAAGTGCGGTTTTTCGAGTTATTCCAGAAAAGATCTTGTCGTTAGAAGAGTTGCAACTCCCAAAAGTAATAGGTAAATTAGCAGAGTTAAACCATGGATTAATTCTTGTTACAGGTACAAGTAACTCAGGTAAATCTACTACATTAGCTGCCTTGTTGGATAGAATCAATAAAACAAAAAGAAAACATATCATCAGTATAGAAGATCCTGTTGAATTTTTGCATACAGAGTATTCTTGTCTCATTTCTCAACGCTCTGTGGGTACGAATACACGCTCTTTTTCTAATGCCTTAAAAGCAGCACTACGTGAAGACATGGATATTATTTTCATTGGAGAAGTCCGTGATTTAGAAACAATGGAAATTGCTTTGCATGCTGCCGATACAGGACATTTGGTTGTTGCAACAATACATACACTTGATGCAAAAGAGACAATAAGCAGGGTTGTTGCAATGTTTCCAAAAGAAGAGCAAGATCGTATTCGTATGACTTTGTCCTTTGTACTAGAAAGTGTTATTTCTCAAAGATTGGTAAAAACAATGGATGGTGACAGAGTACCTGCTGTAGAAGTACTGTTGAAAACAAAAAGAATATCTGAACTTATCGCTGAAAATAGAGATAGTGAAATTTTGGAAAGTATTGAAAAAGGTAAAGAGATTTATGGTACACAATCTTTTGATCAATCTTTATTTGAATTATATTCCAAGAATATAATTGGTAAATCTGTAGCATTAAGTATGGCGACAAATCCTTCTGATATGAGTTTGAAAATTCAAGGTATACAAAAAGTTTCTGGAGGAGGAACAAAAGATGTTCAAAGGAGAGATAATAAAGGTGTTTTTGATCTAAAATAGAGATTACTCAGTTTAATATTAATTAATGAAGATTTTAACACTGCCTTGATATAATGTTTGTTAAAAGACCATTATTAAGGAATAATTTTTGAAATATATATTATTGATACTATTATCGTTGAATCTTTTTGCAGCAGATGCTACACTTAAAATAGAAAAAGATGTAGAACAGCGTACCCGAATTGCTTTGATAGATGCTTCTGCAGTTGTAAACAATACTTTTTTTAAAATATTACAATCAGATTTTAAAATTTCAGGACATTTTATAGTAGATAAAACACATCATAAAGGTGATCTTAATTCAAATTATCTGTTGCCCGTACTGAAAAGCAAAGAATATGTTTTAAAATACTCACTGTCACAACAAACAGGAACAAAGTTGATTATTCGCTTATTAAAAGCATCAAATAGTACGGAAGTGTATAAAAAAAGTTATGCGATTCCCACAAAAAACAAAATGCCATTTCTTGCACACAAAGCAGTCAGTGATATAAACCATGTTTTGAAGTATTCTGATATTTCCTGGATTAATCGGTATGTCATATTCGCACGTTATACAACACCGGGTAAGAGTGAAATACTATTAGCAGATTATACCTTTAATTATAAGAAAGTGATTATCAAGGGAGGATTGAATCTCTTTCCTAAGTGGGCTGACGAAAAGCAAAAGAATATTTATTACAGTGCCTATAATGGATTAAAACCTGTATTGTATAAAATGAATATTTATACAGGGGCAAAAGAAAAAATGATAAGCTCTGAAGGAATGCTTGTTTGTTCTGATATTAGTAAAAACGGATCTAAAATATTATTGACAATGGCACCAGAAGGACAGGCGGATATTTTTGAGCTAGATGTCTCATCAAAATCTAAAAGAAAAATAACCAATTTTAATGGGATAGATGTGAGTGGAAAATATATAGATGATGAGAGTCGGATTGTTTTTGTTTCAAATAGACTGGGATATGCTAACATTTTCAAAAAGTCTATTTATTCCTCTTCTGTGTCGCAAATGGTGTATCATGGACGTAACAATAATGCAGTTGATGCACATGGAAGTAAAATAGTATATTCAAGTAGGGAGAGCCAAAATACGTTTGGATCAAACACATTTAACCTTTATTTAACTTCATCACATGGTAGGGATACCCGACCTTTAACAACAACAGGAGCGAACCAATTTCCAAGATTCTCTACAGATGGGTCAGTTCTCCTCTATATTAAACATAAAGGCTCTGGTTCATCTATTGGGTATATAAATTTAGCGAGTCATCAAAGTTTGCTTTTCCCACTTTCTGGGCGAAAAATTCAATCTATAGATTGGTAATAGATATTTAAAGGATTAAAAATGATACAAAAATCAATCATCATGGTATTAACATTTACTGTAATAATCATAACAGGGTGTAGTCAAAAGGCTCCAGACTTAGATGCTAACGCAGGAAGTAATAACGTTTCAGATGCAAATCAAATAGCTGGGGAAACTGTTTCTATAGATGAAAATGCCTATGGCAATGAAAATGGTACTAATAATGGTACATTTAACAGTAGTAGTGATGGCTTTGAGAGTATTTATTTTGATTTTGGTGATTATAGCGTTTCTCCATCCATGGAAAATAAAATCGTTCAAAATACAAATATAGTTAACAAGCATAATAATCAAATTAAAATTGAAGGTAACTGTGATGAATTTGGTACGGATGAATATAATTATGCCTTAGGGCTTAAAAGAGCTAAAGCAGTTAAAGATAGTCTTATTTCTGAAGGTATAGCATCAAATAGAATGGTGATTATTTCCTATGGTGAGAGTAATCCTGTATGTTCAAGCCCGACAGATAGTTGTTATGCACGAAACAGAAGAGTTGATCTTCGCTTGGTAAAGTAGATAACAATGAAATATTTTGTGTGGATTTTAAGTATCAGTAGTACTTTAGTATTTTCTGAACCATCTGTCTATGGGAATAGTCAAAATACATATTCCAGTTCAGTAGATAATAAAACTATTTCATCATTAAAACGTCAAATAGCACAACAAAATGAACGTATAGAAGGGCTCATGAGTATTGTTGAAGGATTAAGTGCTACGGTAAATGAATTACAATATCAGACCCAGACATCTGGAGAGGTAAGGAATGATGGGAATACTAGAGATCTTCTTCAAGATCTTGGGAAGATGATAGATAAAATAAATACAAACTATGTAACAAAAGAAGAACTTTCAAAAGCCTTGAAATCTAAAGGTGAGTACACTGCTTCTAAGTCAAAAAAGAAAGTGAAACAGAATAAAGAAGAATCTTTAGAAGGAAAGAGCACAGGGAAACTCTATAGTGAGGGGGTACGACTTTTTGTTAAAAAACGGTACGATGAAGCTAAAAAGAGATTTACTGTTACAGATACCAAAGGGTATAAACCTGCTGCTTCAAATTATTATCTGGGTGAGATCGCATACTATACAAAAAAGTATGAAGATGCTATTTTTTATTTTAAAAAAAGTGCAGGATTATATGATCAGGCCTCATATATAGATACACTACTTTTACATACAGCTATTTCCTTGGAAAAAACAGGTGAAAAAGCACAAGCAAGAGCATTTTATGAAAATATAGTTGCAAATTATGAAGGTAAAAAAACGGCAATCATAGCCAAACAAAAGTTAAAGAAATTATAAATGTCATTGATGAGAAATATGTGGCTTACATTGTGTATTATAAACACATCAATGTGGGCAGAAACAGTATTCTATGATGGAGATGTTCCCCCTGTGATTAAAGAGTTAATATACGAACTCACCCCGATTTCAAAAACTGTTTTCAAAATGACAAACTTGAATACGGACAAAGAAAAAATCATTGATTTAACCGGAAAAAATTTTATACTTGTATCGGTACGAGAAAAAGGCAGTGATGGGCGTTTTTATGCAGTTGATCGTGATGGTACTGTATGGTGGAGTGGACCAGT
>DQVJ01000080.1 GCA_015661795.1 Sulfurovum sp. | reverse complement strand
ATCTACAACTTCCAATGGAGGAACTTCTGGAACAAGTACTGCCTCTATTTATGACTTAGAGTACAAAGGTCTTTCTTTCTATGAGAAAAATATGCCTTCTTCCCAATACACACTTACCCCACTCTCAGATACAAAGTTCAATGGTTTATCTGAAACAAACAAACGACAAGTTGCGGATAAACTACTATCTACACTCTTTTTTGGATTTCCGCTAAAAGAGTTGCAAGAAAAAATTGACTCAGGTAGCTTTATATCCACTATCTTAAATGGGTTAGATGAAGATAGAACAGATGAAGCTACGTTGGAAACACTCATTTTAAATGATGATATCTATAAACAATCAAATTATAATGAACAGGTTGCAGTTGATATTCTCAGTCGTTTTTTTGCCATGAAAGAGCTTGACAGCTATTTTATTCAAAACTGGACTGCCTACATTTTAACACAGACTATTATGTTCTCGCCAGCATATGAACTTGAGTCAACAAGTACTCCAAATATCGCTAGAGTCTACAACCGCCTTGTCACTATGTTAAAAGAAGAAAGTGGTATGCGTTACATTACCTATGTGCATATGATGAGTGAAGACAACTGGAGACGTTTTAGAAGTCCTGAGGACAATGGCAGAGAAATGATGGAGATTTTCACGCTTGACATGGATGATGCTAATGTTCCACTAGCGGGTAAGGCACTTAAAAACTGGAAGCTCGATCGTGACAATAATACACTTGTTGTTGGACTAAATCAAAATACTGAACCCCTTAATCTTTTTGGAACAACGATTAAAAATGGTGATGATTTTTATAGAGAAATGGTGAAATCAGATCTATTTAGTTTTGGTGTAGTAAAAAGAATGGTTCATTTTTTCTTCCCTGACGATGAGGATTCCAAACAAACACAAATAACCAACACTATATTATCAAGCAAGCCAGAAACATGGCATGACATTTTAATACAAATTGTATTTTCAGAAGAATACCTTTTACAATCAAGCTCAGCAAAAAGTGCAGAAGAACTATTTTTCTCTACTACTAAAAAAACTCTCTTTAAACATCGTCGAGATAGTATACATAGGTTCAAAGATGCCCTCGAAGAGATGCATCAGGCAAGTATGAAATATAAATTAGGGAAAGTAAAACGTGTTCCTGTAGATACGCTTTCTTTTGCCAGTTACCACAAGTTTATAAGAGAACAACTGTTACTTAAAAAATCAAATCCTGATAAAATAAATGACTATGATGCCTACGACAGAGTTGGATGGGATGAGCGTTTTCTAGACAATGACAACTTTATCTTTGATGGAGAAAATATTGTTGGAAGTTTAGAGTCACTTATCCAATATCTTTTCCATTCTACAATATCTAGAGATGCTACAAATGCTGAACTTTCTCTTTTCAAGTCACATATGTTGACAAATAATGCTGGTGAGCAACTCCTTCATTACAACTTTAATATGTTTAGAACAGATGATGATCCGACCAAACAAAGAGCAAGAAGAGAAGAACGTAAGAGGAATATAGCCATTATTGTTTTAGACTACATATCAAGACTATCCGAAACATATACACATAAAGAGGTAAAATAATATGAAAAGAAGAGACTTTATAAAATTATCCTTGGCAGCAGGCACAGCAATACTTTTACCTGGATTTGCTTACTCTGCTGAATTGGATTTAAGCAAAATTAATTTTTCTACCAGTATCAACACTGATAACCAAGCACAAACCATCATCATATTTATGCATGGTGGAGCCAGCTCATTGAGTGGGAACCTTACAAATATAGACCAAATAAAATCTGTATCACAAAGTAATTATGACAACTACTTTCGGGGCATTACCAAAACAACCAATAATTGTTGGCAAGAAGCTGGTGGAACACATATGGAAACACTTATAGGCAATGGCGACATGACCCTGTTTAGATGCTGTTATTCACAAGTCAGAGAGCAAACCAATAACAAATCACACGGTTCTTGTACTACACAAAATCAAAAAGGCTCATTTGATCCAAATAGTGCTGGAATTCTTGCAAACCTTGCACAAATTCTTGAAAAAAATGGTGTTGTAAATGATACTTCAGTAATGCCTTTTGTCACTTTAGAAGGCGACTCTAAATTTTATAGTGAAGGGAAACTGCCTTTAAATAGTTATCTTAAACCTGTTTCACTCAATGAAAACCTAGACAATCCCTATAGTCGATATTCTCGTGATTGGAGATACTATACCGAAACAGAAAGAGATATTCCCGATTATAATCATAAGGAAAATGGTTTTGATGCTGCACTTCATGGTAAAATGGATACTCTCGCACAACAAAACAACCAAAGTGGAAAAATAAAAGATGCATTGGCAAGAAGATCTTCACTTGACACATTTATAGAAAACATTTCTACTTCTACAACCCCTGACTTAGGAGATGATGCCTATCCCGGGGATAATCTCTTTTCAGATAAAATTGAAACCGCTATTAAAATATTGGTGAAAAATCCTGATACTAAAGTAGTAACCATGAGTACAAGTGGACTAGGTAGTTGGGATGACCATAATGAGGCTAGAAATTATGTAGCTAGGACAGAAAATCTTTTTAGAACACTTGTCTCTGCCATGGCACATATCAAAGCTGAAGGAAAAGAACAAAACATTAACATTATGGTTTTTGGTGAGTTTGGAAGGAATGTAAACCTAAACTCTGCACTTGGATGGGATCATGGGAATTTACAAAACTTTTATGTCTTAGGAGGTAAAGGATACTTCAATCACAAAGGTGTAGTAGGAGAAACTGTTGTCGATAATACTGGAGCAATCAACAGACTTTATCTTAAACCTAAAAATGGAACCTACCAATTTGAACCAATGAGTATCGCAGCTACACTCTACAAAATTTATGGAATAGATAACCCTGAAATTCTCACAGATAACAATGGTGTCATAGATCAACTGTTTAGCTAACTAAATTTTTACTCTCGCTTCTAAAGCACGCGAGAGTGACATCATATCTATATTTTCTAATTCTACTCCTGTTGGGACACCTTGGGCAATTTTGGTAAATTCTATCTTAAGCCCTTTTAGTTTATCTTCTATATACAACATCATAGTATCAGTTGCAATACTTGGAGGAAAAGCAAATATAATTTCATCAACTCCTCCTACTGCATAAAAGAGATGTGCCTCATCTAGGTCATGTACTTCTGAAATAACATAATAAACACCATCAAACTGTCCACTCTCTTCTATCGTCAAGATATCTTTTGCAGACTGTACGATACAAAGTTTTCGACTATCTCGATAAGGGTCAGAACAAATATTACACAGTTCATCTTCACTCATGTTATGACATTTTGTACACTTTTGTATGACATTCACACCTGTCTCAAGTGCATGTGCCAGTTTCATCGCTGCAAATCCATCTTGCATCACAGCATGATATGCTAAACGTACGGCTGTCTTTTTACCGATTGAGGGTAAAGAGTTAAAAGCTTCCACCAAGTTCTCAAAAGCTTCTATTTTATAATTTTTCATAAGTATCTTTGTAACATCTATGCTCTATTGTAATCACAAGCTTTAGAATATTCAACCACAGACTTGATGAAGGTCACTACTTTTTGATGTTCAGGATGTGCATCATAAGCATCAAGCCCTTCTTTGCCCTCAAATACTGCAATAAGACTTAAATCCATAGCTCTGTCAGCCTCGATAATATTTACACCTACATCTATACTTCTAAGAGAAGGCACCGCTCCCATAAGGTTCTCAAGCATCTGTTTTGCCTGAATAATATTGGCTTTTTTATTCTCTTCTTTAAACTTAAACATAACAATATGAACAAGCATACGCAACCTTTAAAACAATTTTTGTGATTATAGCTAAATTATGATAGAATTCGCGAAATTATATATAGTGTATGCGCACTTAACTCGTTTAAAGATAATGAGAAGGAAAAATAAATGACAGAATTAGATTATTATGAAGTACTCGAAGTAACACGTGACTGTTCTGGGGTAGAACTTAAAAAATCATACAGAAAACTTGCGATGAAATACCATCCAGACAGAAACCCAGGAGATAAAGAAGCTGAAGATAAATTTAAAGTTGTCAATGAAGCATATCAAGTACTTTCAGATGAGGAAAAAAGAAGTATTTATGACCGTTATGGTAAAGCTGGACTAGAGGGACAAGGTGCAGGGCGAGGTGGCTTTGGTGGTACCAATATGGATGATATCATGGATGTTTTCAACTCCATGTTTGGTGGGTCCAGTGGATTTGGTGGCTTTGGTCAATCCCGAAGAGACCCTAATCAAAAGTATCCATTGGATTTTGAAATTGAAATAGAACTTGAGTTCCATGAAGCTGTTTTTGGATGTAAAAAAGAAGTAGATATGACCTACAAAACCTCGTGTGAGCCTTGTGATGGTACAGGTGCCAAAGATGCAAAAGTAGAGTCATGTGAATACTGTGGAGGTCAAGGACAAGTCCTTATGCGTCAAGGGCCTATGCAATTTGCCCAAACCTGTCCTCAATGTCAAGGTCAAGGGAAAACAATTAAAGAGGCATGTGAAAGCTGTCATGGTAAAGGCTACCATGTAGAAGAAGATACTGTCACTATCACTGTTCCTGCAGGTGTTGATAGTGGTAATCGGCTTCGGGCACAGGGGTATGGTAATGAAGGCAGAAACAATACACGCGGTGATCTTATCATTACTTTTGCTGTACAAGAGGATGAAAACTTTGTAAGAAATGGTACTGATATCTATATAGAGGTACCTGTTTTCTTTACCCAGTCTATACTGGGAGAGACTATCTCCATCCCAACACTTGATGGTGAACTAGATCTCAACCTTAACAAAGGTACAACAGACAAAGAACAATATGTATTCCCAAATGAAGGGGTAGTTGATGTACACTCTGGAGAAAAAGGTCGTCTTATTGCTCAAATAAAACTCATCCTGCCTAAAAAAACAAATGACGAACAAAAAGAGCTCCTTGAAAAGCTACAAGAAAGTTATGGGGTAGAAAGCCATCCACACAAATCTACATTTGATTCTGCTTTTGATAGAGTGAAGTCTTGGTTTAAAAACTAATTTTCCCTTCTTTATTGCCTTTTTTACTCTATGGATTATCTTTCCATAGATGCTTTTTATTAACCATACTATTCTATACTATATCATTAACATCTCTGAATATAAACGATAATTATTTTCCTTTAAGTTTAGAGGGGTTATAATTGTAAAGGAAAATTATTTTCCTTTACTGAATATATTTAAAAAAGGATTTATCATGGCAACAAGAGGAAACTCTATCATTAAAGGTATTGAAATTAATGAAATTATTACAGTTCTCAATAAAGCCTATGCAGATGAATGGCTAGCCTATTACCAGTACTTTATAGAGGCAAAAGTCATTAAAGGTATCATGAAAGATGCTGCCATAGCTGAATTACAACAACATGCTACAGATGAACTCAGACATGCTAATATGGTAGCCGATCGCATTCTTCAACTCGGAGGTACTCCATTACTCAATCCCAAAGAGTGGTTTACCCATACAAACTGTGGGTATGAAGAGCCAAAAGATTTTGATGTAGTAAGTATACTTGAAGATTCTATCAAAGGTGAGCAGTGTGCTATCTCTATTTACTCTAAACTGGCAGAAATGACCAGAGATAAAGATATCGTGACTTATGATATTGTCAGTGAGATACTTGCAGATGAAGTCGAGCATGAGGAAGACCTACAAGCACTGCATGATGATATTACAGAATTTGTAGCAGATATCAAAAAGAAGATAACCTAAGTACAATACATAAAAACAACTACCGGCTTAAGTAGAAGTCCAATCTACTGGACCTTTTGAGATAAAACAATCTTAGAAGAAGATGATGTATGAATATCTGCATCATCTAGCCTTTTGTCATATGCTATCACATACACTTCATCTCCACTTTGTAAATAATTATATTCACCAAATTCTGCATACGCTGTGGCTCCTATTGAGATAAATGCTTTTTTAGGGTACTGACATTCTTTTAAATGTTTCGCTATATCTTCTAATGGACCAAAATCTTTCTGCTGATTCATTTTTTCAATCAGCCACTCTTTTAGTTCTGTATAAAAATAACTGTACCCAAGTAAAGGAGCATCCACACCATAGGGGTGTAACATACCATCACGTTCTACAAAGGAACATAAATGATAGTTATCCATGATACCGCCCTCTTCAAACTTATCTATAGGTATCCATGTACTACCTATACCTTTTGAATTACTTCCCCAAGACTTTTTCTCAGAAATTTTTTTTGCACCTTCTTTTCTTATTGTGCAATCATTAAAAGTTGTAAACTTTTGTGCGATCAAATCAACAACATTGTTATCAGTATCATACATCACATCAAAAAGTATGGCTATTTCAGGCTCTACTTGTGCGTTGGCTTCATAGTTTGGGAGTGTTAAAATCTCTGTACTGATGGAATACAATCCTAAAAATGACTCAGAACCAGGTAAATAAAAAGGGAAAATACCTTTAGGTGCATCTATTCTGTCAGTCTTCACATTTTCAAAATCTTTGAGTTCACCAGCTTGTTCTAAATGGTGTGCAAAATTTCCAGCTACTCCTAAACATATTACATCTTGTAATTGCATAAAATATCCTTAGACAAATAATTGTCATAGTATATCTTAGAGATGATTATAGTGTGTTTTTGGAATGATTTTGCACATTGGGTTTTTAAGCCTCATATTTACATAAAGAAGAATCTTTAAAGTTATATTTTATTCCTACTATTCAATTTTTTTCAGTTATACTTGTTTATAATTTATGTATACCTATTTTAAGACGAAAAAAGTCAAGTATTATGTAATCATTATCTAATGTTTAAAAAGGAAGCAGAAACACATGAAAGTTGAGATATCACGTAGAAAATTTCTTCAAGGTTCTGTCGCCTTGAGTATTACGGGGGGTAGTACTGTATCATTTACTAACCTGTTGGCAACAGATAAAAAACCTTTACATAAAAATGTCAAAATTGCTACCGTCTGTGAAATGTGTGTAAATAAATGTACTGCCTGGGCAAAGGTTGAAGATGGTATTGTTAAAAAACTAGATCCCAACCCCCTCTTTCCCAAGTCTAAAAATATGCTCTGTGCCAGGGGAGATGCAGGCATACATGCACTCTATGATCCGGACAGACTTAAATATCCTCTTATACGTATAGGGAAAAAAGGTGAGGGAAAGTTTAAGCGTGCAACATGGGAAGAGGCCTACCATGCCATTTTAAACGGTACCAAACTTTTTAAAGGTATGAAACAGATATTAGAAGAAGAAAAAGACAATCGTTCTACCCTAGGATACTGTGCTGGAGAGGGGATGGGTGAACATACTTTTAAACAATTCATGGGTGATCTTATCGGATCAGCAAACTTTGTAAATCATTCTTCCATTTGTCTTAAAACCACTACTGCTGGCTATGCACTGACTTTGGGAGCATATGGCAAAGCAGATTTGGATAATGCAAAATACGTCATCATGGCAGGCGCTAATAGAGCTGAGGCTATTTTAACTCCCGATACCATGGATATGTTTAAACGTACACGTGGAAGAGGACTCAAACTCATTGTACTTGACCCACGCTATACCAATACCGCACAACATGCCGATAAATGGTTAGGTATCAAGGTAGGTACTGATTTAGCATTTGTTTTAGCACTTACTTATGTAGTCATCAAAGAAGTACTTTTTAACAAAGAATTTGTTGCTAAAAATATGAACCATTTTCAAGAATATAAAACGCATATACTCACTAACAATTATACACCAGAATGGGCTGAAAAAATCACAGGTATTAAGTCCCATGAGATATATACCATTGCCAGAGACTTTATGGCACATGCACCGAGTGCTATTTACTACCAAGGTAGAAGAACCGCATGGAGTTTACAAGATTTTCAACTTAGACGGGCACAAGCAATCTTTACTGCCTTAGGTGGTGGTATAGATATGAAAGGAGGTATTGTTTTTGGGAAAAAACTACCTCTAGATGAACACACTGTAGAAATTCCTCTCTATTCAAATATACAAAGACGTATAGACAAAAAAGAAGCCACATTTGTCGGACCTAATGGTACATGGATAGGATTTAGAAATGCCATTATCGAAAAACGAACACCCTATCCTTTGCGTGCGATGTTTTCTTATAAACAAAACCCCATGCAAGCCATCCCAAACATTGCCAAAACAAGAAAAATGTTTGAAATGTTAGATTTGGCAGTGACCATAGACACTATGCCCAGCGATACAGTCATGATGTCTGATGTTATCCTTCCTGAATGTACCTATCTTGAGCGAGAAGATCCTGTAAAATCTTTTGCAGGTGTTGAGCCAGCGATTATCTTAAGAAATAAAGTGATTGAACCTATGTATGATACTAGAGCTGTCTATGACATCTTAAAAGGTCTTAGTCAAGTCATCTCAAAACCTCTCTTTAAAATCACCGCCAAATATGATGCAGATGTGCAAGAAGAGATAAAAGATGCAAGCTATGAAGACGTGTATGAAGAAAATGGATTTAATATTACAAAAGCATATGAACATACACAAGAACACATCAACAAAGAGCGTGTGGTCAACGAATATGGTGAGGAAGCCTATAAAATACTCAAAGAAAAAGGTGTATTTTACCCTCATATGGACACATACTTTAAACAATTGGGTATGAATGAATATCAATACTATCCAGATGATAAAAAATACTACACCTCACCTGGTGGAGAAAAATTAGATGCACAGGATACATGCATAGATGAGAAAGCTATTGCTGCACTTAAAAAGAATTTAGGAACAGCTTCTGGAAAAGTAGAATGTTATTTGGAAACAATGAAAAAAAATGGCGTTGACCCTATGCCCACATGGAGAGATGAACTCTATAATGAAGCGCCAAAAGGTAAATTTAAATTTGTCACTGGTCGTCATGCACAACAAACACAAAATTCTACAGCCAATAACATTATGCTCCTAGATGTTATGCGTGAAAACTATGTATGGATTAACAAAGAGCAAGCGGATGAAAAAGGCATTAAGTATGGTGATATTGTAGAAGTCAAAAGTTCTGTAGGCATTATATATATCAAAGCTTATCCAACCATAAAGATCATCAAAGATGTGGTTTTTTATGTCCATGGCTTTGGACAGGAATCCACAGGGCTTACATTTGGATATAGAAATGGTGCAAGCGATAATATGATTATCGAAGACACTATCGAATCAGTGTTTGGCACAGCAGCCATGCATGAAACACTTGTAGAAGTAAGAAAAGTATAAAGGTACTATTATGAATTTTGCCATGGCATTAGACTATCAAAGCTGTATAGACTGTAAAGCATGTGAAGTCGCATGTAAAGAAGAAAATGGCGTACAACTGGGTGCTGATAAACAGCGTATATGGGTAAGCCAATCAGAAAAAAGTATCTTTGGAGAGCCTTTTGTAGCCCTACATCCTTCTCAGTGTAACCATTGTCAAGATGCACCTTGCGTGGATGTCTGTCCAACTGGTTCAAGTTACTTTGCACTGGGTGGTATAGTCATGACTAACAAAGATACATGTATCTTATGTAAAGGATGTATGGAAGCCTGCCCTTATGATGCACGTTTTGTAGATGATACCCATGTGGCAGTAGACAAGTGTACCTTTTGTTATGATACACGTATAGTAAATGGTGAAATGACCACTGCCTGTCAAGCTACCTGCCCTACCAAAGTAAGACTCTTTGGTGACTTAGACGATGAAGAGGGTGAACTCATACAAATGTTGAACAAAAGAAAATTTTATGTGCTCAAAGAGGATGAAGGTACAGTACCCAAACTCTTCTACATGATTCCAGAACATGACAAAAACTATGCTATGAACTCTGTAGATGAGGGTACAAACATCTATACATGGGATGAGTTTAAACCAATCATTGAAATGGCAAAAGCTAAAAGGAAACCACAATGGCAAGCAATGCAGGAGTAAAAATAAACAACGTTACATATAAATCACTCTTTACCTCAAATAGCATGTATATCGCCTATGGCTTTTTGATTTTTGCGCTCATTGGAATGATAGATGTTTTTTATGGGCGATATTTCCTGCCTTCAGCGACAGCTTTTGATGCTGGTTTAAACCCCGCAAGTAGAGAAGTCGCAGAAGCAATGAAGGTTGCTGTGTTTGGAAATGGAGGAGAAGTGAAAAGGGAAGCTCCTTGGTCACTTTACATTGTGAATTATATGTATATGATTTATGTAGGTTCTGGTATTATTTTCATTGTTGCTTTTGCAGAGCTACTCTCTATCTCCCTCATCAAAAAAACAGCCGCAGGTTTTCTCACATTGGGGTTGGCCATGATTGTTGCAGGACTCTTTACCCTCCTGATGGATTTAAATATTTTACATCTTCCTAGTATGCTATTTTCTCCTAATGTTAAATCTGGAATGTGGTTAATGCTACCCTTATATTGTATTTATATACCTCTTGTAGTCTTTAAAATCTATCTTATTTTGAGCAATAACAAAAAATGGGGAAAACACATAAGTATTTTTATACTACTCCTTAGTCTTATTGTGGAAATTTTAGAGTTTTATATTCAAGCAAAGCTTTTTAATATGAACGAAGCTAGAAACCTTTGGACTACTTACCCCTTTTTAACCCTATACTTTATGGTCTCATCCTTTGCAGCATCAGCTGCTATCATGGTCTTGTACACCTATCTTACATATAGAAACACAGATAGAACACAATGTTATGACTTAATGGTACTCATACAAAAAATAACACTCTATATGGTCATAGCACTGGGTGTCTACGAAGCAACCGCTTATCTTTTCATCGACAAGCGATGGGCTGAAATTATTCTGTTTGGTGATTTTAAATTGTATTTTTATCTCTATCTCACTTTGGCTGTAGGTATTCCATTTATTGTTCTCTTTCAACATTCTATTCATAACTACTATAAAATACTTGCTTCAATCTCCATCATTGTTGGTACCTATTTAGGAAAAATCATTTTTGTCTATGGCGGTAATGCCTATCCAATGAGTGATAGATTTGGGGTAGGCTTTGAGAAATATGGAGAATACACACCCCTTCGAGATATCATTTTTTTTATGCCCTCATTTGGAGAAATAGCTGTAGTGGTTGGTTCTATAGGTATTGTCATTTTAGTTCATAGCATCATTGATATATATTTTTCTGTTTCTAAAATACGGGATAAGTGAGATATATAGGTACTTTATTCTAAACAGGGGGAGGAGGAAGTACGTGGATTATACAAAAGAGGAAACAAAACTGTACTTTAAAAAAGTACAATCCACTCCTCATAATATATTACATAACTTGACTATGCGTTTGCAACAGCATCTTTAAGTGTTTTACCTATTTTAAATTTAGGTGCAGTATGTGCTGCTTTTGTATAAGTTTTATCTGTACCTGGCACTTTACCAGATTTTTCTGCTACATCTACTGTCGAAAAAGTACCAAATCCTACCAGAGATACTGTCTCTTTTTTTACCAATGCTTCTGTTACTGATGCAATAAACGCTTTCACTGCTCTCTCTGCTGCTGCTTTACTTTCGAACTCGCCATTTTTTTGTACTAGTTCTACGAAATCTGATTTTGTCATTACTTCTTCCTTTAGTTTTAAAATTAAGATATATTCATTATAACACAATAAACTCTTAAGAAAAGCTAAAGAACCCTATAAACTGTCCAAAATTTCGTATATTTCTCAAAAAAACTAGTATATATGTCTTATTGTCACATTTTTTCTACAAGTTTTACCGCTTCATAAGCATCTTTTTTTATAAAATCTGCATACTCTTCAAAATCTTCTGCCTTACCATAACCACATAATACACCTATGCTACCAATATTGGCATCATAGGCTGAGAGTACATCTGCACTGGTATCACCAATCATATATGCGATTCTTCCAAAACGATAGTCTAGTGCTCTTAAGGCCTTTTCCACAGGTTCAGAATCTGGTTTTGGGTACTTTACTTCTTCTCTTCCTATAAGTACATCAAAATATTTCATCAAATCAAAATGCTCAAGCAGTACACGTGAGTACTCACTAGTTTTAGTTGTCACTACGCCAAGACGTGCATATACATGTGCTGCTTCTATTGCTTCTTTTGCACGTGGAAGTAATACTGTTTTTTTTGTATGTATAGTTCGGTAATGTTCCTTGTATGCTTTTACATATATCATTGCTTTTGATTCATCTATACCAAGCCTCATAAACATGACATCTAAGGGCAGCCCTATAAGCGACTTAATACTTTCATAGTCTGGAACATTTTCACCAAAAGAGATATACGCATTTTCAAAACTCTCCAAAATAGCTTCAGTTGAGTCTATAAGAGTACCATCCAAATCAAAGAGTACAATCTTACCCTTTATCCCGTCTTCTTTCATTGTATATATAGTGCTTGAGGACATCTTATCCAATCCTTGGTTAATATTTTAGAAACTTTTAAGCGAATCAAAACTTCTACTATACCTCGCATCATACCCAGAATTTATAAAGTTAACTTTTCAATATAAAATAACTAAATTTAAAACGTAAATACTCTTGTTAAACTACATTTAGAGTGAAGTTTTTTACAATGGCTGTCAAAAAATATGAAGGTTTAGCTAAGAAAGTGGTGCGTCAGAGAGGATTTGAACCTCCACACCCGTAAGGCACTACCCCCTCAAGGTAGCGTGTCTACCGTTCCACCACTGACGCACATAGACTAAAATAGTTTAAAGTACTATTTGAAACTTATACTACACATTTTAACAATAAATGAGGGGTTTAAAGTTGTGAAGGGATTATATCCCTCACAACCTTTTAATGTCTTTAAGATTAACCTAAAAATGGGTTCGCGTAAAGAGCAATAAGTGCAATTACCAATGTATAAATAACTTGCGCTTCAATCATCGCAAGAGCGATGAACATTGTAGTCATTAGTTTACCACCAAGACCTGGGTTTCTAGCAGTACCAGCGATAGTAGCTGCAGCAGTATTACCCATACCAACAGCCCCACCAAGAGCAGCAAGACCAAGACCAACACCAGCAGCAACTACTGAATATGCTTTAATCATAGATTCACCATCTGCTTCACCAGCAAATGCAACAGCACCAAGTGCTAAGAAAAGTAAGAAAAACTTTTTCATTTTAATATCCTTTAAGTTAATAGAGTTTAAGTCTCTTCGACTGTTTAATAAAGTCTGTTCGGATAGCGTAAACAATGTTACCATTGCCAACAACCACATAAATGCAAGCTGTTTCCCTACTAATTACTTTTTATAAACGTGAAAGTATAACTAAAAATGATTTAATTTATACTAAAAAAACTACTTACTCAACCTTTGTATTTTCTTCCAATTTTATATTTTCAGGATCCATGAGACTTTCTAAATCTGCATGTGCAAAGATTTGTTGAAGCAGTTGTCCTTTATCAAGATTGAGTGGCTCAAAAGTATGGTCTTCCAAAAGTTCAACAAACTCAAAAATCTCTTTTGTAATCCTAAACTCACCTTCTGTTATTTTTAATTTTTTAAAATGTTTTAAAATCGCTTGAGTTGTTTTGCTTGGACTTTGTTCTATCTCATGGTATCCAAAGGCTATAACATAAACGCCTGCATCACAGGCTGATTCGATGAAATTTTGTATTCTTCTTAACTCAATCTCCTCTATAGGAAAGTTTTTCAGATTTATGAGTACTACATGATAGGTCTCTTTCAGTTTTGATTTTTGGTTATGTTCTGTAATATTTGGTCTATTACAACATAATAATTCATTATGACGGGAGACAATAGTCTTCTCAAGGGTTTCAAAAAGCCCTGTCATCATCTTAGGATTATAAGCTGTTTGGTAAAGTTCAATATGTTGTAAAGTAGAAAGTGAATAAAACTTCTTTTTACCAAAGTCAAACATATCTACTTTCAAACTTCCATGTGGTAGGTTTGAGAGCAACTCTAAACAAAGACCTTCCAGTAGAGCATCTGCTTTTGATTCAGATACTTTATCATAGAGCAAACAAAACCCACCATCACTTGTATGTGTATATAAAGGTATTTTATTATTACCCTTAATTAAATCACCAAGGTGAAAACCCCAAGGGAATGCATAACGTTCATCTTTTTCTATCATTGTTGTTTCTACTCGCTTTTCTATTATTTATGCTAAAAAATCTGGTGTGGCTAATTCCACCTTTTTACCTTTTTGTTCCATGACAACAACAGTAATGGAGTCACCTTCATTATATCGTTCAGACAGATTATCCACACGTTCTTTTGCAACCTTAGAAATATGAAGTAATGCATCAAAACCATCTGGCATTTCTACAAAAAGTCCAAAGTCAACAATACGTTTTACTTTACCTTCATAACTCTCACCTACTTTATATTCCATCTGTTTTTTTACAGGCGTAGAAGCAAGGTTTTCAATATGTTCTCTCGCAGCTGATACTTTTGTTTTATCTCCACCAGATACTTTTACCCCACCTACATCACGATCAAGATCAACACTTACTTCAAATTTTTCAATGATACCGCGAATCGTTGCTCCTGCTTTCCCGATAATATCAACTATTTTAGAAGGGTGGATAGTAAAATGTTCTGTACTTGGAAGTGCTTCACTTGTTTGAATATTCTCCATCGCATCTTCCATAAGATCTAAAATATGATTTTTTCCCTGACGTGCCTGAGTCAATGCTTCTTTAAGTACGGGAAGATCAACCCCACCTAAATTAATATCCATTTGTAGTGCAGTAATACCATGTCTTGTTCCTGCTACTTTAAAGTCCATATCTCCATCATGGTCTTCAAGTCCCATAATATCCGTAAGTACGGCATACTTACCATTTTCATGTACAAGTCCCATGGCAATTCCGGCAACAAGCTCTGTTGTTTCAACTTCAGCTGCACGTAGTGCCAATGATCCCCCGCAAATGGTTGCCATAGACGAAGATCCGTTCGATTCTAAAATTTCAGAAACCAAACGAATACTACCATCATAATGTAACGGTATCGTAGGCTCCATTGCTCTTTTCCCAAGGTTGCCATGTCCTAACTCTCTACGTCCTGGTGCACCTATAAACTTAGCTTCTCCTACAGAATACCCTGGAAAATTATAATGTACCATAAACCTTTCAGTCTGTGCTGTACTTTTAGTGATAAGTTCATACATTTGTGCATCTTTTTTGTCCCCTAATGTCACTGTCACCAACGCTTGTGTCTGGCCCCTCGTAAAAAGACAAGATCCATGTACTGATGGTAAGATATTCGTCTCTATACTTATCTCCCTCACTTCATCTAAGGCTCTACCGTCTGCACGAATATTTTGATCTATAATCATTGTTCGCACAACTGTTTTTTTATAACGTTCAAGTACTTTAGCGACTACTTTTTTCTCAGTTGTGCTCCCCTCTGCTTCTAAAGCTTCTAAAATACGATTGCGTATCTTTTTAAGTTCAGATGAACGTTCACTTTTTGCCATATGGGCAATAGCCTTCTTT
>DQVJ01000192.1 GCA_015661795.1 Sulfurovum sp. | reverse complement strand
TGCCAAAGCCTTTTCTCTTACATCCTTCAAATCTGCATGATAATCACGTTCAATAATAGAAATAAAACCCAATGCCTTGGCTTTTGTCAATGCAGAAAAATTATCTTCAATAAGTGCTTCTATATTTTGTTCTGAAATATTTGTTTTTTGACTTATCGCTTTTACACTGTTTTCCTCAAGTATCTCATTTAACTGCATGACCCATCCTATGTATTAAAATCGCTGCTGCTGCACTTACATTCAAAGAATCAAATGCATGTTTCATTTCAATCGAAACTTTACAGTCTATTTTCCCCATCACTTTTTTTGAAAGTCCCGTACCCTCATTACCCAACACGAGAACCCTCTTCGTGTGAAAAGAGACCTGTTCAATATTTTCACCTTCCATCGCAGCGCCATATACTTTAAAACCAAGCTGTCTTAGTTCATTAAAATGATCTAAGATATTGGGTGAAAGCATCAAAGGCATATCCAGCAAGGCACCAGAACTTGTACGTGCAACAGCTGCAAAGTTTAACTGCTTCACACCTGTTACTATGATAGCATCAGCCCCCAAGGCATAGGCAGACCGCACAATAGCACCTATGTTTCCCACATCTGTTAAACCATCAAGCACTACTATAAAATCATTTTGTTTAATCTGTGAAAAATTGGCTTCTTCAAAGTGAGTCATTTCTACCAGTAGACCTTGGTGATTACCACCTTTAGCCATAGACTGTGCCCATTTTTCTTCTAAAAATTTGATACTGTCATGATACTGATGAAATACTGCTTGTGGAAGTATATTTTTTTTGGCTACATACACGGTTTTTATCTTCTCAGAATGATGTTCCAATGCATGTAAACAGACTTGTTTTCCGTATATAATCATAAAGAATATTTTACCTTTTTTTTGCTTGTAGGGTGTTGTATATCTACCCTGCCTACTGAATGAGTTCGTTATACCATTCTTTTACAGATTTATCACTCAACTGTGCCAAAAGTTTTGCCTTGGGTTTAGGTGCCATATCTAGGTTTAAAACTTCTGAAAAACTAAGACTTTTTTCTAACACTTTTTTTGCACGTATGACAGCCACCCACTCACCTCTAATGGTTACTGTTTTAAACTGTTCATTTAATGATTGGGCTGTACCCCTGTAATACTTTTGATATTTTTTACTTATCTCTTTGGCTAAAAACAACTCTCTACTCTCATCAAGTTGTGTTATTTCATGTAAAAGTTTTTCCAAACGATGTGGTGATTCATAAAGTACCGTATTATACCCATTGTTCATTGCTTCACTCAATGCCAAAGTACGTTCCTTCCCTTTATGTGGTAGAAATGCATAAAAAAGGAATTTTCCTTCCTCAAACCCAGATGCTGCATACGCTGTAGTCACAGCTGAAGCACCGGGAAACACATCATATGCAATGTCATTTTTTTGTGCATACTCAACAAGAAGTTGCCCCGGATCAGAAATCACAGGCATACCCGCATCACTGACATATACTACTTCTTTTTGGGCTATAACTTCACTAAACTCATCTAATCTTTGTGCTCCATTATGTTCATTAAATGAATAAAATTCAGCTTCTGGATAGCACATATCAAAACGTTCTTCAAGTAATTTTAACAGTCTTTTTGTTTGACGTGTATCTTCACAAAAGAACAGTGTTGCTTTTTCAAAAGTTCGCATTGCACGAATAGTAATATCTTGTGGGTTACCTATAGGAGTGGGGATAAATGTAATCATGATTTGCCTTTAGGCAGTATAAAAATGCAGTTGAGGACAGATGTCCCCAAAAAAGTAATGTGTCGTTTATGACAATTTGTATTTGTTTTTAAATTTCTCTACTCTACCCGCAGCATCAAGAATTTTCTCAGAACCTGTGAAAAATGGGTGACATTCATTACAAATATCTACTGGCATTTCAGCTTTGTTTGTTCTAATTTCAAACTTGTTTCCACAAGCACAACTTACTTTACACTCAACGTAATCTGGGTGAATTTCTTTTCTCATCGTATTTCCTAAAAAGTTATTTTTATGTCAGGCAACCAACCTGCTCTAGTCTATGACTCTTCCTTCTTTTAAGCAAAGGGTAATTGCAGTGCTCTGTGGCAAGACAATTTAGAACGGTATTTTAGCAAAAAATGTTTAAATAAAAATTAGAGTAGTATTTTAGATGCCAAAGCACACACGGCACTTTCACTCTTTAAAACCAATGCTGTCTTAAAACCAACAATATTATCGGCTTTAACAAGCGCTGTTTCTGATTGGCTAAATCCACCTTCACATCCAACCACAATTGTACTGATTGGCGTGTCATCGACAAAATTGTTTTCTGAAAAATGTAACATCTTGCTTTCTGGATACTTCTCTAAAAAATCTTCTAAAGTCTCTGCTACTTCGAGTATCATCATCTGACTCCTCCCCGATTGCTGTGAAGAGTTTAAAAGGATTTTTTCAAAACGTTTAAAATCTATTTTAAAACTCTTTTGTGAACGACTACAATAAATAAATGTAATTTTCTCCACCCCTATTTCATTTAATGAAGGAAGGATTTTTTCTATATTTTTAGGATCTATCACACACCAGCCAATATGTAAGGAAGTAGAAGCTTTGACTTCACTGCTTTGACTTTCTTGAAGTTCCAACTGGGTAGTTCGCTTATCTATAGCAGTAATACGATAACGGTAAAGTAATACATCTTCAAGGTTACGTAAATATAAAATATCATCTATTTTATGTCTACGTACTTTAAAAATATAACGGTGTTCATCTCCCTCTAATGTGAGTGATAAGGCACCTGCAGATGGGTTATAGAGATATAACACCCTTAGCCTTTAAGACCATGAGTACAACCATCATAGCCACCAATAAAATTTGTACAATTGAAATCTTAATAAATGATGACTTTAATGCTTTATGTGTATCTGGATTTTGTACATTACCCATTTTAATGGATTTATACTTTTTAATTTCGATATACATCATTATAGCCCAGACTACTACCATAATAATAGTACTTAATGTCCATCCTAAATCACCTGTAAAGACAGCCACTATACCAGCAAATGCTATCATAGTTATGATTGCTTGAAATATCATTGTATAGATAAAACTTGCTTTTCTAAAACCTTGGGGATTTTTTGCTGTCATAAAAGGAATAAGCAATCCTCCAACCAAAAAGCCTAAAAAAGCTTTAACCAATATACTGTGTGCTGCTAACATTTGTGCGATTTCCATATGAAATTCCTTGATTTTTTTATCTTCATTTAAAAGTGGATTATACTATAATCATTACAATAAAACTTTAAAGGTAAAGTATGTCTGTATCTATCCCCCAAGCATTAGATATTATTTATGAAAATACTCCTGTTCTCAACTTTGAAATACTTCCTATCGAAAACTCTCTAGGTCGTATTTTACGTGAAGACTGTATAGCCTCATTTGATTTGCCTCGTTTTGACAACTCAGCAATGGATGGATATGCTATCAAATGTATAGATGCAGGGACAACTGTCACATGTTCTGAAATTATTTATGCTGGAGATGACCCAAAACTGATACTAGAAGAGCAAAGTGCCATTAAAATTATGACTGGTGCACCTCTACCTAGAGGCTGTGAAGCTGTGGTTCCAGTAGAAAATGTGACCCAAAATGATACACAAATCACCCTGCCTCACAACATAAAAATGTATGCGAACCTAAGACGTGCGGGTGAAGATATCAAAAGCGGCACAGTTTATTTACATAAAGGTGACAAAATAACTGCTTACAGTATCGCCTTACTTGCAAGTCAAGGAATCACACACATTAGAGTAACCCGACCTGTCAAAGTAGCAGTTTTTGGTACGGGTAATGAACTTCATCCACATTTTGACAAAATAGAAGCACATCAACTCTATAATTCAAATACCCCCATGTTTCTAGCGCGTGCAAAAGAACTCGGTTGTGAAGTAGAATATATTGGTAGCTGTGATGATACTATTGATTCGTTAGAATCTTCTATTGAGTCTGCATTAAATGCCGATATCATACTCACATCTGGTGGGGTCAGTATGGGAGATAAAGATTTTACAAAAGATGCTTTTAGAAATATGGGTGCAAGATTTTATTTTGAAAAGGTAGACATAAAGCCTGGAAAACCAACCGCTTTTGGCATCTTAAAAAATACTGTCATTGTGAATCTACCGGGTAACCCTCTTGCGTCCATGGTAAATTATGAAATATTCGTTCGTACTGTTATACGAAAAATGTCGGGGGTCAATGCTTGTTATCATGGGATAGTTAAAACTGTTATGGAACATGACTTTGAGGTAAAAGGAGGGAAAAATACTGTGCTACTTGGTACATTCAATGGTCAAAGTTTTACACCCTTAAAAGTCCAAATGCCTGGCATGGTTTCTCCTCTTAAAACAGCAGATGGATTTATCCTGTTACACCCTGATATCGCAACACTACATAAAAGTCAAGCTGTCAATATGATACCTATTAAATGGGATTTTTGTAGTAAGCAAAAAGCGGACTTATTTACCTACTAGCTTGTCTTCCTTTATGTACAGGAAGATAAAAAACTATCTTACAGTGTTGACATATATGTAGCAACTGCTTCAATCTCTGCATCACTTAAAGATGCTACTTGCCCTTTCATTAGCATACCCATACCTGCTACATTTCTTGTACCTGCTTTATATTCTACTAAAGCTGTGGCCAAATCTGTAGATGATTGTCCAGCTACTATTCCTGACTTTCCTAGTGCCTTTGTTTTACCATCTACACCATGACATCCAGCACATTTTGCATATACTGCTTTACCTACATCAGCATCACCATTTGTTTCTTTGGCTACGACATTTGATGCTGTCTCTTGAACTGCCTGAGTTACTTCAGTTGCTTTTTCTACAGCTGAATCTTTCATATCTGTTGCTTTATCTGCAACCGTAGAAACTATTTCTTTTGTTGCCTCTACCGTATTTTCTGTAGCTTCAACTGCTTTTTCTTTAAGTGTTGTCGCTACCTCTTTTGTTTTTTCTACTGCTATATCTGCCACTTCTGCTGTCTTTTCTTTCACTGATTCAGTTACTGCTGCAGTTGCTTCTGACATTTCTTTTTTTGTTTTATCATCACACCCCGTAAACAGTAATGTAGCTACTACTATAGATAACACTGTAATTTTTTTCATTTTTTTCCTTTAGATTTATAATGGTTCTTGCGTATTATACTCTATTTCTTGTGAGATAATTGTGAAGTTTAAACCTTTTTAGGATTTATAATCATCTCTTTTTTTAAAAGTTTATCCCATAATTTCACATCTGACCATTCATTTTGTACTTGTTTAGAGAACAGTATATCTTCAAGCTTTATCTGCCCCATGCTTTGAGAGTGAGCATCTTCCTTAAACCCCTGTGCATACCCCGTTTCTGTTTCATGTACGATGATGCTATGAAGCTTAACTTCTCTCTCCCCGTTTTGCATATCCGTACAAGCCAATATACGTTCAACCATCAAGTAAATCACCCGTGAGAACTGTTCAGCAGAAGGAGACACAGGAAGCTCTACCCATCTGTTTGAATATGTTTTCATCGCTTCAATGTATTGTCTGTCATCCTTAGACCAGAGTGTAATCGCATGATCAAAAGAATCAATAAGCTCTTTGATATACCGTTTTGTAAGTCCAAAGTCATACACCATCTGTCCATGATCAAGATAATTTGATTCTAATAATACCTCTATCTTATAAGAATGACCATGTATATTTTCAGAACAACGCTGTGTTGTACAATCTCGGACAATATGTGCATTTTCAAATTTAAAAAGTTTTCGTATTAGCATAACGTGTATCCTTATAATAGGAGTGTAATCATCTGATTTTAACACAGCTAACTTAATACTATAGGGATGCTTGACATTCTTAATGTATTTTTATATATAACTAGTAAACTTCAAAATTATTACGGTATAGTTGCATTTATAACTATCCATTCTAAAAAACAAAAGGATTTCTTATGAGTATTATAAAAAGAATATACTTTTTGTACTATGATGGTTTTAAAAATATGAAGCTTGGTAAAAGTCTATGGCTTATTATTCTTATAAAATTAGTTGT
>DQVJ01000103.1 GCA_015661795.1 Sulfurovum sp. | reverse complement strand
GCAGCAGCACAACCAGAAGCAACAATCATAACATCAGATCCAGGGTTGTGCACTTCTAGCGGTCCATCAATGTATTGATATACATACTTCATTGCTCTTCTGTTTGAATCCCAAATTTCTTGTTGCCATACTGAGTGAATCAAGTAAGACATAAAGTTTGATTTTTGTACAGGAGCATCTCTTTGGATTCTTGCTGGTGGTACTTCGTTATCCATTGCTGGTACTGGTGCATGATATGGATCTGGCTCAGTAAATGCCAATTCTTCAGACATCATTTCCACATATCCTTTGGCATGTGTTACGAAGAAACCTTCTGTTGAAACAGATACAGGAATATATACATCCACTTTTTCAGTAATAGCAAATGCCGCCAATGTAAAGTCAAATGTATCTTGCTGGTTTTCAGCATGTAACATTACCATACCACTGTGCATGAGGTATGCCATTTCGATATTGTCAGGCTGGATTGAAAGTGGAGCATTAATAACACGTGTCAAGACACCTAAAACACAAGGAACTCTGTGTCCTGGCCAAGAAACGATTGCTTCAAGTCCTCTAAGAAGTCCTGGTCCTGAAGTAGCTGTAAATAAACGTACACCACCTCTAGCTGCACCTGCGATTGCAGACATCGTACCAAGTTCTTCTTCCGCTCTGTAGTACTCTTTAATGTGACCTTGTGCAAAAATATCACCAACAAGGTGCATTACTTCTGACTGTGGAGTAATAGGATATGCGATTGCCATATCAACACTTGCTCTTTTAACAGCTTCTGACATTGCTTGTGCACCAGTGATAAAGTGCTTTTCTCTTGGAGCCTCGTTTAAGAGGTAATCCATATCTACTAATTTTTTATTTAAACTCATATATTTTCTCCTATATCTTATTCAACATCTGCTACGTGTTCACCTTTTCTACTCATGATGAGACTTCTGTACTCACCATAATCAGCAGGTGTAAGTGAACCCCAATCCTCTTCTGGTAAAGATGGATTTTCTGGTGGCATCGTTGGTGTGTGTTCAATACCCAATTCATTTCTGACTTCTACAAGTACATCTTTGAATCTTCTGATATCATCTGCATGTACATCTCTGATAGATGCCATTGCTTCTTCATGACCCATCATTGCACACATCGCGATTGTATAACAATCAGTACCAGCTCTAATCATTCTCAAAGAGAGGTTTGCATAGTGACAGTGTACACCGATAAATATACAAGCTTTAATTTTATTATCTAAAATTGTCAAGTTCGGGTGATTTGGATTAATCTCTGCCTTCACATCAATTTTTGGATACTTAGGTCTATAATCTGGCATTGGGATAATTTTACAATTTGGAATCTCTGATGCCAAGTCTAAAATAGCTGCTGACTTATCTGCAACATCATCTCTCCAATCCCATAATACTTGTGGACCAGGGAAAATCGTCGGATTCTGCATCGTTAACATTGCTTTAGCAGCATCTCTCATCGCCTCTTCTTCCGATACGACATTACCATAAAGTAGCGCTTGACCTTCGGGAGAAAGTTCAACCCCCATAGATGGCGCCGACTGCGGCATATAACCTACCGGACCAACTGTTATTTTCTTTGACATATTTGACTCTCCTTAATAAATGTTATCAAACAATATAATTTGACTTCAGCCTATAAGCTTAAAGTATCCTATCTAAAATATGACTAAAACCTCATGAATAGAGGGTATTCATATTTTAACGCCTAATAAGTGTGTAATATAGTAATATAGTTTTTAACCACATATATACCTTAAACAATTACATCTAGTCCTAAATTAAACCATAAAAATATCTCAAAATATTTTGTCCAGTTTATTCTAGCACCCTTATAATGCTAATTTAGTCTCACTCTATTTAAAAGGTGATTAAAGCAAATATAACTCTTCTTATATTTTCTTACTTGTGTATATTCTCCACATTTAGTATTTTGGTGAGAACGATAGCCAGTATTGACATATGTCTTATTTAAATTGTTCAGAAAAATATTTTTCAACCATTGCATCAAAATATTTCATACGTTCTTTCCCTTTTGCCCTTATAGTGCGTAGCTCTTTCATTTTTTTTAAGAATATACCCACTGAATCGGGAATCATTTTGTCTAAATGCTGACGCATTTTTTTTGCAAATGCTGGTGATGCTCCTCCTGTAGAAATAGCGATGGTTAAATCTCCTTTTTGTACAAATGAAGGGAAAATAAAGTCGCAATAATCCGTATTATCCACAGAATTTACAAATACACGAGTATGTCTTGACTCTTCATAAATTGCTTTATGTAACTCCACTGTATCTGTTGCCACAATGACCAAATCAAAACCTTCAATGTCACCTCGCTTATACGCTCTTTGATAAAGTGTTAAGTTATGTTTTTCAGCAAGTGTACTCATGTTTTCATCTACTCTCAAAGCCAATACGGTTATCTCTTTTGTAAAAACCAACAATTTTTCAAGTTTTTCTGTAGCGATAGTAGAACCTCCTACAAGAAGCACTTTCAAGTTATTCATATCTAGGTATAGTGGGAAATATGCCATTACATCCCCTCCATAAGTATTTTTCGAATTTCAACCACCCTGCCCACAACAATCAAGACAGGAGTTGGCAAGTCTTTCGCCTCTTCATAAATATTTTCTAATGTAGAAACCACAACCTTTTCATCTGTCAATGTTCCTCGACTTATGACTGCAACTGGATATTCTTTAGATTTACCTACAGCTCGTAGTTGTATACAAATATTTTCTAACTGATGCAACCCCATTAAAAAAATAATTGTCTCATCCTGCTTAAAGTTTTCCCAATCAATCTGAGCATATCCTTTTTCAGGTGCTTCATAACCAGTGACCACACGAAATGACACTGCTTTTCCACGATGTGTAATAGGTATATTTGCCATTTCAGGTACAGCAATAGCAGCACTAATCCCTGGTATAAATTCAAACTCTATACCTCGACTTACCAAATAGAGTGCTTCTTCTCCACCCCTGCCAAATACAACAGCGTCACCACCCTTTAATCGTACAACTACGTCATTAGTTAATGCCTTTTCATATAAGAGGGCATTAATATCATCTTGCGGTAAAATATGGTGTTTATTCTCTTTCCCTACATAAATACATTCACAGCCTTTTTTGCTTTCTTCAAGTATCTCTATATTCACAAGTCTATCATAGATAATGACATCTGCTTGCTGCACCAAACGTAATGCTTTCAATGTCAGAAGCTCTACATCTCCTGGGCCTGCTCCTGTTAAATAAACTTTACCCATATACATGATCCTTAATATTTTTTATATTTTATCCAATAATCAACTATTAACAGCTTTTTAGCTAGAATTATCAATTAATTTTTATGGGCTTCAATGAAGTCTATTATGGAGTATGCAATGGATAAAGCAAAATATATATGGATGGATGGGGAACTGACACCTTGGGATGAAGCCCAAGTACATGTACTCACACATACATTGCATTATGGTAATGGTGCTATTGAAGGTACAAAGGCCTACGCAACTGTTGATGGGAGATGTGCTATCTTTAAATTACATGAGCACACAAAAAGACTTTTAGATTCCGCAAAAATGACACTGATGGATGTACCTTTTACCCTTAATGAACTAAAAGATGCCCAAGTTAAGTTACTACAAGAAAATGAACTGTTTGAAGGTGCATATTTACGTCCACTTGTTTATTTAGGGTATGGAGTCATGGGTATTTACCATAAAGATGCTCCCGTTCAAGTCTCAATAGCTGCATGGAAATGGGGTGCGTACTTAGGTGAAGAAGGCCTACAGAAAGGTATTCGTTTAAAGATATCCTCTGTCGCAAGGGCATCCAATACTTCTACCATGGGAAAAGCCAAAGCTGTAGCAAATTACTTAAACTCTCAAATGGCTAAATATGAAGCGGTGGAGTGTGGGTACGATGAAGCCTTGTTACGTGATGACCAAGGCTATATAGCTGAGGCATCAGGTGCTTGTTTTTTCATGGTGCAAGATGGTGTGTTAATCTCTCCACCCAATGATAATTCACTAAAGTCTATCACGCAAGCAACCATTATTGACCTAGCAAGAGACATGGGAATACCTGTAGAAAGAAGACGAATAACAAGGGAAGAAGTATACATTTGTGATGAATGTTTCCTTACAGGAACAGCTGCAGAAGTCACACCTATTAGAGATGTAGATGCACGTATAATTGGTGCAGGTTCAAGAGGACCTATCACCGAAAGATTACAAACAGCCTATTTTGATGTCGTTGCAGGGAAAAATCCTGACTACATCCAACAT
>DQVJ01000017.1 GCA_015661795.1 Sulfurovum sp. | reverse complement strand
GAAGAGAAACACTATGACTTTAGCATTAGAAAAAATAAACTTCATTACGCTAAGGTACAAAAGCTTGTAGCTGATGGATACCATAACCGAGTATACCAATCTCCTAAACTCATCATAAAAAACCTTTCTACTCCCATACATCAGATCGCCGCAAAAATTCAACTTTACGGTGGGGCAAGAGCCGAAGGTGTGACACTTATAAAGCATGACCAGTTAAAAGGTGTTCAAGTTGATCCAATTACCAATGAACTTGTAGGGATTATTTTTACCAAAGAGAAAGGTGGCAAAGAGGGAGATGTCATGGTTGACTTGGACACATATGTGTGGCTAGAAGATTTTTTTCAAGATCACAAAATATTTCGGATTCACTATCAGAAGTATGCTGATGATATCCAAAAAACTTGTTTAGCACTGGGTCTTAGCTCTCATGGTAGTCATGGGTTTCGGTGGACTTTTGCACAAAATAGAGTTCGTGTCTATCAAAATGCCAGATATAGTTACGAACAGGCACTTCAAGGTGTGAGCTGGGAGATGAAGCATTTCAGGGCCAGTATTACAGAACACTACTTGGGAGGATAAAAAATATTGTTAGTTCATATAAAAATTTGGGGCTAAACTAGTCTAGCCCCTAAATTAAAAAAATCTTAACATAAGATTATACAAACATTCTTTAAGGTAAAATTAATATTTGTATATAACTGCGGGGGAAGAGCAAAGTTTTATCACATACAGTCTTACTTAACTAAAACAGAGAAAACCTGTTTTTTAACCGTGTTTATACTACAAATAAATCAGATACAAGGGGATATATTGAAAAAATTGATAGCTACATCTATATTGGTACTGGGGCTTACTTTATCAAGTCAAGCAAAAGAGATTGAACAAACTATATGTTTTTCTCAGAGTGAACCTAAAGGGAGTGGTTCATACAAGATAAGACTTGCTGAACTTGGTGATAATGTTTCACTAAATGGAGGAAAGTGCCAGGGAAGACTACTCTATGAAATGAATAAAGATGGATGGACACTCATTCAAGTAGTAACTGGGCTAAACTCTTCTTTTGGAATGGTATTTACTAAAGAGAAATAGGTTAATCAAGTTTTTCGACATTATAGTAGAAGTCACGAAGAGAGATACCGAGTATTTTGCATATTTTATAGATGTGCTCAACATTAAAATGTTTACCATTTTTATTGTTTTCACAATTAGAGTAAAAGGCTACAGATTTTATGCCTATTGCCAGAGCCATTTGAAGTTGTGAAATCTGCTGCAGCTCTCTTTGTTGTTTTACATAACTACTGATAAGCTTATAGTGTTCTTGTATCTCTTTATTTGTAACATTTGAGAGAATTTCATCCATATTTATCCTATAGAGTAATATGGTATAAGGCTACAAGGATATAATATTTAAGTCACTATCCTATAGGATAAATATTTAAAGTGAGAGGAAATTTAGTGGAAGAAAAAAATGAAGATGCTATAAAAAACTTTGAGGAAAGACACAAGTTAGGTAAAAAGAACAATGAACATAGAGGATTAGGAAAGTTAATTGTTTTTCTTGCTATTCTCTTTGGAGTTGGTGCATGGGCTTATACTTCTGGGTGGAATCCATTTGTAAAGAAATGGTATGAAGATTGTGGTAGCGAACTAATGAAGAAAAGTTTTTATGATGGGTTCAAGATGTATGTTGAACGTCAAAATAGTAATTATAAATTAAAAGATATGGAATTAATTTCACAGGTAACAATGATAGAAAAAGAACCGCTCAAGTGTTCTGTCAGAGTATCTTACAATTTATCACTTGGTACATATAGATATCAAGTTGGAACAGCAACCATGATAAGAATTCATAAAAATATAGAGAATGCGACCAATACGATTAATGCTGATTGGATATTGGTTGATGATATCTCAAAAGTGCATAGCTTATTCAATGGTAATTATTAAAAAGGAGAAATAAAATGGTTTTAAAAAAGAGTCTGATGGCACTTACAATATTGAGTGTTACTACATCTAATATTCATGCAAATGATGGTCTAGAAAAGATGTTTGACTTAATGTACTCAGGGTTTAAATATGGATATTCTTTACCAAAAGCAGCAGACTATAGTGCTGCAGGTTTAGCAAGAAGTGGCAATAGCCAAAAGTGTGCTAAATTAAAATATATTGCTGAGAACAGGTATTGTATATTGGGAGTAGTACTTAAAGCAATGGATGAACCTAAGCCATCACGTAAAGAAATTCTCAGTTATGACATGGGAAAAGTTACAGAGTTGTCAAAGATGCCATTTACGTATATTGGTTACGAGCACCTAGCTAGAACAAGAAAATAAAAGTTAAAAATGTGAGGAGAAAATAATATGAAGAAAATGTTATTGATGATAGGCTTTAGCCTATCTTTATTTGCAACCGAGATAGTTGTAGATGGTCAGTATGCAACAGAGCTAAAAAATCCATTTTTAGAAAAACTTGGCAGCAGAAGTAAAAGTGTGAAAATCCCGACTAAAGGCAAGGATATCATAGTTGCTAAGACGATAACAAATCTACAGTCTTATAATCAATCAAGCTATGAATACACATTTGACAAAAATAGCTGTAATATAGTTTTGAAGCATTTTCTATCAGAAAATTTTAATATAAGATCTAATAGTAATACTGCAGCTAGTTGTGAAATCGTATCAAATGATATAAAACTAGAGTTCATTGATGATCATACAAATACTGTACCGCATTTATCCAATGTACTTATCGATACAAAAATAAGACTATTAATCAAAAAAGGAAATAAAGAGATCATCAATAAAATAATTAGCAATAAAATGGATAAAACTTTAGGTATTACCGGTAAAAACTATGATTGGACCATCAGGTATACCTTTGATTTTTCATATGATAACTTGAACGAAACTATTCAAAAGATCACTGAATACTCTATCTGTACCATGTTAAATAAAAATATCAATAAGCAAAGGCTGTAAAAATGAAAAAAACTGCATATTTAATCTTAGTAACATTAACTTCTGTGGTATGTACGGGTTGCGGCTCAAGGGTAGCTTTTCAAAACAACTTAATTTCACACAACCTTAACCAGTATTCATCTAAAGTTGAAAGAGTAGAAGTAAATATTATTTCAGACAACAAAGTTATTAAAAAGTCACCAACTGGTTTTAGAGGAAGTATGACTTCTTTGGAAATTGAAGTTGGGGAAATTAATAAACATATTGCAAAAGAGTTTTTTAGTCAATACTTTTCCAGAGTAAATATAGTTGAACAAGTAACCTCAAAAGATATTACAGTGAAGACTTTTGTTACGGACTATACTTATGCTTATGGTGTTTCAGATAGTACGGAAATGACAATAGATCTATATGTTGAAATGTATATCAATGGCAAAGAAAAACTTACTAAAAAGTATTCAATTACCGATAACAATAAAGTTCTGTTGACATTCAGTAGTTTTTCATTAAAAGAGGGGGCAATTGAATTGTTTCATAAGGAGTTGTTAAAACTTTACAATACTGAAATTAAAAAAGATTTACTAAAGGTTATTCATGAGAACTATTAGTAGAGGACTAATCCTCTATAGGATCAAAGGAGAAACAGAATTTTATATTTTTGGATGTTGATTGATATTTCTTCAGTACAATCTATTTAATCAAACAAAAAAAGGGAAAAAAGACATGTCAAAACGTGATGCACATATAGAGAGAATACGCACCTATGCAATGATGACACAAACTTTAGTCGCATTAATTGTGATACTATTTGTTTTTGCAGCATTTGTAGAGATGGAAGAGCAGCTGAAGTGGGTAATGGCGGTTAGCATGATCATCCTGATGATACCGGCATTTATCTTTGGCAGAAAATGGCTCAAGACTATAGATCAGTTTGATGATCTTTAAGGGGAAGTATCGCTTAAAGGATCAAATAAAAAAAGGGACATGCAATGGGAAGTATCACTATCATTCCGAAAGTAAAAGGGGATGAAAGCAAAACAAAGGTCAAAAAGAAAAAACCTGCTCCTTTAACCTGGGAGGTAGCTACACTGCATGAAGTAAAGCTTTATGCCAATGACTCTTTCTAGGATGCATGGACGAAGCATCATTTTGATCTCTCACTCATTAAAATATTCTATACTCAATCTCCACAACTTGCGCATAATGAAGAGATTAAGATTAGTGACGGAAAGAGTGTTATTATCGGGAAGCGTACTGCGCAAAATAAAGCTATTCTCACAGGTGGTTATACACTTAATTATATTTATCCCAAAGAGTGGGTAGAAGGAAAAAGAATGATCTATGCGCCACACTATGAAGTAAGAGTAGGAATAGATCATCAAAAACACTTTATCAAACGATACAAAGAGCGAAACTTTGATCTTAGTCTCGTTGCACACTTTATAGGTAAAGTAGTCCAGGCTAAGCTTGGACAAAGAGTCAAGATGATCAGCCAAAATGACATTGTGATCGGCACCAGAACCACAGCACACCGTGCTATGCTTATCTCAGGCATGGTCAGAGGCGAGATAGACTGGGATGATTATGTGGATAAAAAAATACATTTATAGTATGACAATTTGAAAGATATTTAACATCAGGATAA
This sequence comes from Sulfurovum sp., assembly GCA_015661795.1. Classification (GTDB taxonomy): domain Bacteria; phylum Campylobacterota; class Campylobacteria; order Campylobacterales; family Sulfurovaceae; genus Sulfurovum. Next base: position 147 of record DQVJ01000017.1, on the reverse strand, counting down.
AATTTACAGTACACTAAATAAAAAAGAGTGTAAATGAAAAAAACATTGAAGTGGACTGGAATGACCCCTATTTCATAGACACAAAATTAGTCAGCAACACCTCTTCTTTTTCAATGTCCGAATAATATCTTATCTCAAAGTTATTTG
>DQVJ01000149.1 GCA_015661795.1 Sulfurovum sp. | reverse complement strand
TCATGGATGTAAAGTCAGTCATAACTTTCCCTACCACCGGAGATACACTCCATGAAAAAGGCTTTTATGAAGTACGTGGCCTGGCATGGTCGGGTCGTGGCAAAATTAAAAAGGTGGATGTCTCCATAGATGGAGGACGTAACTGGAAAACATCAACACTAAGTACCGACTCACTTTCTAAAGCCTTTGTAGAGTTTACCTTCCCTTGGCATTGGGAGGGGAAAGAGACAGTACTTCTAAGTAGAGCAGTAGATGAATTTGATTTGGTGCAGCCTTACTTTAAACAAATCACTGATGTGAGAGGATTTAACTCAGAGAGTCATAACAATGCCATACAAGCATGGAAAGTAACAAGTAAAGGGGAGGTAGAAAATGTACGTGTCTAATAGACTGGTGAAAACGACTTTAGCATCTTTATGTTTTCTGACACTTTCCCTACAATCAGCAGAACAAGCATCAGAGCAAATAGGGCAATATAATCTTGGTGAAAAAGTGACGAAAAAGCAATTGTCTTCTTGGGATATTTCCATTTTTCCTGATGGTAAAAACTTACTTGAGGGAAAAGGGGACTACCAAACAGGAAAAGGGCTTTATGACATGCAATGCATCGCTTGTCATGGAGCCAATGGTAAAGGTGGCGTTAAACTAGACCCATACAGAGGAGCTATTGCAACGCTGGTAAAAAGTGAAGGTGACAGTTTAACCTCTGCAACCCCGAAGAAAAACATAGGTACCTATTGGCAGTATGCACCTTCTCTTTTTGGTTACATACGTAGAACAATGCCGTATCAGTCCCCTAAGTCTTTAACTGCAGATGAACTTTATGCTTTAACAGCGTATTTGTTGGCTGAAAATGGGATTATCTCCAAAGAAATGGTACTCAACAAAGAGAATTTACCTAAAATTAAGATGCCAAATGTTGATGGTTTCATTTGTGACAATAAAGTAGACACAAAAAGTGTTCCTTGTATGAAAGACTGCCCTTTACCCAATGAAAAAGCGTATAACAAAGATGTACGCATAGACCATGTTGACCATTTAAAAAGTGATTGTCTTGTACAGCTAAACATACCTTTTGAATGATGAAGAATGAAAAAATACATTGAAGAAGAAGTGCCCTCTAAAATTACTAGAGTGTGAAAGAGTGAGGTCACTGAATGTTGGATATCCCTTTTTGTTAGTTATAACAAAAAACTATGATTTAGCCTCACAGATTTTTCATTACGTCATAATTTCAGTTTTATTCATGTATTTGAGCCTTTGTTATCGATCATAAATGTGTACCCGCGTGATGGTACGGATTCTATAAATTTATGTTTTAGTTTCTGTCTTAATCTTTTTACCAATGTACGTATGGTATTGGTATTTGTCTCTTTGTCCGGCCATATAGTATTTTCTATGGTGTAAAAGTCTACAATATTATTCTTGTTATTTAGAAAAAGTTCTAAAAGTTCATTCTCTTTTTTAGTTAAAGAGATTAGCTCATTACAACAATACAGTGTGTGATTGTCCGGATCATAAGAAAATTCATGGTCAAGTACAATGTGATGTTGATGTATAGAATGCATAGAAGTATCATTTTTGATCTTATGCAGGGCTATTTTGAGGGAAACACGTAACTCTTCTCTATTGAATGGTTTGGAAAGATAGGCAGCAGGGTTTAATTCTATGGCTCGGTCAACATTGTAGTCATCGAGGTGTGCAGTTAAAAAAATGATCTCTATATGGGGATACTTTTTCTTAATGGCGGCAGCGGTTTCCACGCCATTCAGCTCTCCTTTAATATGGATATCCATCATGATGATATGTACAGAGTGTTCATCAACTACGCTAAAGGCATCCTCAGAATTTGCACAGCTATCGACTACCGTATACCCTAATTTAGTGATGTAGCTTTCCAGTTCCATCGCTACGATACTTTCATCTTCTACGATGAGAACATTGATCTCTTTCATATGCTGAACCTTATGGTGTATTTTGTTTGGCTGTTCGTATGGACTTCCATCTCTCCGTTTAGTTGGTCATAGACCAGTGTATGGATCAGCTTTAAGCCAAGTGTTTTTCTGTTTTTGTCTATGATAAATCCTTTTCCGTTATCTTCAACGGTTAAAATATAAACCTCTTTATCCTGATGCAGAGAGATGTAAATAGATCCTATATCATTGTCAAAAGCGTATTTATAGGCGTTGGTGACCAGCTCATTGACAATAAGTCCAATGTAAACAGATTCGTGTAAAGGAATCATAACGTCAATGTCCGTCCTTATGCATATTTCCTGTGTTTGTGTCTGCAATGTATTGTGTAGATCTTCAAGCAGTGAATCAATGTACTCCTGCATGTCTATCTCTTTCAGATCATCTTTGAGAAGAAGCATATCGTATGTTTTGGAGATGGCGTTGATCCGGTTCTCAAGGTCAATGAATTTTTTTGAAATATCTTCATCTTCTATATCGTCATTTTGTAAACGTATCATGGAAAGTATGATCTGTAAATTGTTCTTCACGCGGTGATGCACATCTTTTATAAGGAGTTCTTTGCCATCCAAGGCATGGTTGAGTTCTTTTGTCTTTTCAATGACTTCGGTTTTTATGATGGTAGCTCTGTTCTTTGTTTCTGTCAAGAGGTGTTCATCTAGCTTTTCTTTTTCTTCTTTCAGGATAATGAATCGGTCTGCAAATGCCAAGGTGAGAATAAGTGCTTCAAATGCTGTACTGAACATAAGAAGATTACGAAAATCCTGCATAATGGAAGTGATACCAAGTGCATCCAGGATCATAAGTACATAAGAGGCAAAAACAATACCAAACCCAACAATGAAAAGTCGTGCCTGTTTATCGCCTACGAGGTAGGTGAAAATACCTGCAAAAAGATTAAAAACTATAAACAGTGCACCGGTTAGTATGACTATGTCTAGATTATATAGACCGGGAAGAGAGGGTACAATCATTTCTAGAAGTGAAATATAAATAAAAAATTTATAGCCCATATGCAGGAGAGGTCTTCGCTGTATTTTTAAAAAGTACATCGCAAAAAGTGCTGATGTGATGATAAGAAGATTGATCTTTACAATGGGTATGGCTATGTCAATGCGTACAAAATATGGAGGAAAGTAGATTTGTGTCAGTCCAAGATAGGTCAATTGCTGGTAGACAAGAAAGAAAAGGTAAAAACTGTAAAAACTGTAACTTTTGTCTTTGGTGTAAAAAGAGACTAAAAAACTGTACAACATGAGTGCAATGACCATGCCGATGAGCATGATGTTGACAAATTGCTCTACTCTGTCCTGGGCAAGATATGTATTTTTATCTTGTAATTTTAATCCAAAATCAACAGGCTCATAAAATGAGTTTACTTTTAAATAATAAGTTTGAGAGGTATTTGCTTCCAAGAGTATAGTGAAATACGGCAACAGTGTTGTGTGTACCGTGTTGATGTTTGAAACACCTTTAATAACAGGTGAGTTAAATTCACCTTCTTTATAGAGTGCTATATGCTCAAGCAGTGACGATGTGAGAATGAGTAGTTTCTCTACAGCTTGCTGTGTAGGATTACGAAGTTCCAGTTTGATCCAGACGGTTTTTTTCGATGTCCCTATATTGATATAGGGAGATGGATAGGTTTGAAAAGAGTCTTCTTTGATGACCTCTTGAATATTAAGATCTTTTTTATCTATATAGACAGAGCTCTGTTCTAAAAAAGAAATTTGTTCATTTTTGGAAATATCTACAGGTGAAGCCTGTAAAGTTACAGACCATAGTATGAAAATAATAAGAGCAAAGCGTTTTATATAATCCAAAATCATAAAAAATCTTATCTAAAATTATGTAAAAACCTCATTTTGGCACTTTTTTGTCACAACTTACTGTTATAATAAGTATAAGAGATGGTATCTCTAAAATTATTATTGGGAGTATTATTTATGAAAAAGGTTATATTGTTTATTGGAGTGATGGTTATGATGCTATTTTCTGGATGTGAACAGACAATGAGTCCTGTAATTGCTAGGGATGATAGTGGACAGGTTGTCGCAAATGGAAGTGTGACTATAGATGTTTTGGCAAATGATTATGGAAAGAAAGGTTTTGAGAAAAGTATTAAAAGTGTGACAAATGGGGCACATGGAGATACAGAAATTACAGCAAATAAAACCATAATATATACGGCAAGAGATGGGTATGTAGGGAGTGATAGTTTTACATACATACTTGAAGTAGATGATGAAACAGATGAAGCAAATGTTGCTATAAATATCGTTGACCCTGAAAATATAGATAATATAGCACCTCATGTAACTGCAGGAAGTGATAAAAGTATGGAGCTTTCTGAGACCATTACTATTGTTGGTAGGGACTGGGATGAAGATGGTAGTATAGTCAGTAAAGAATGGTCTTCAGTTACAGAAGTCTTAGCTACAGCACGTACATTTGATTACACACCAACAAGTTTGGGAACACATGTATTGACTTATACTGTCATAGATAATGAGGGTGCTTCAGCTAGTGATAGCATGAATGTTTTTGTTATAGAACCTATAAATAATCATGCACCTGTGGCGGAAGATAAAGATGTTGTGATAAGTAGTTGTGACATCGGACAATCTATGGATATACAACTTGTAGCCAGTGATTCCGACGAAGATGACCTTCTATATAGTATTGTTGATACTCCCACTTATGGTACGGTAGAATTAACCGATGAAAGGACTGGCATGGCTACCTTTACTATTGAAGATTCTGAAGCGAATAGTGCTTGTCTAGATGGAATGCCAAATAGTTTTACATTTAAAGTTAATGATGGTGCTGTAGATTCCAATATTGCAACGGTTCGTCTTTCTACCAATACTTCTGTGGGTTGACAGAATACCAACCGGCACTGCCCTGTGATCCAACAGACTTGGTCTACTTTAGAAAACGTATCGGTAAAGAAGGAGTAGAAGAGATATTTGCAATGAGTGTAAGTCTACACGGTAAAGATGCACAAGAGAAACAAGTCATTATTGATACTACGGTTCAGGAAAAGAATGTTACCTATCCAACAGATGGTAAATTGGCAATCAAGATGATACATCACTTGCACCGTATAGATAAAGATGAAGAGATACAGTTAAGACGTACTTATGTCAAGGAGATCAAGGGACACCGTATCTCCCTTAGATTCTTCAGGCATCCAAAGAAGATCAAAAAAGCAAGAGCTGCAATGAAACGACTTAAAACAATTATACGTATCCTGATTAGAGACATTTCAAGAAAACTGGATGACAAACAACTTGAAAAACATCAAGAGACATTCGACTTGTTCCTGAAAGTATCAGACCAAAAACAAAAAGACTCCCAAAAGATATATTCTCTTCACGAACAACACATTTATGTGATTGCAAAAGGTAAAGACCATAAGAAGTATGA